>CAYRVA010000001.1:0-24202 GCA_964427645.1 uncultured Candidatus Saccharibacteria bacterium
CCTGGTCGCGCAAGGCCATCAGGCGGCCGGCGCGCGATATCTTCTTTTTAGCTCTCGCCAGGGCGGAAAACCGCTCGAGCGCTTCCGCGACCGTCATTGTTCTTTTCACGCGCACTGGATAAGCGTCCGCTTCCCCGTAGCGAGCTAATTTGTTTTTTCTATCCCTGATTAGATCTTCCAGCATGATGCCAATTTGGCCGTAAAACTCTTACGACCCGCCGGCGAACGTGAGCGGCTTCGGCCGTCAGATGACGGAAACGACCTGGTATTCGGTCGCGCCCTTGGGCGTTTGGACCGCTATCCGGTCGCCGCTTCTTTTCCCCAGAAGCTCCCGGCCCAGAGGCGACGAGTTCGAGATGAGCCCTTTGAGAGGGTCTGCTTCGTTCGAGCCGACGACGGTGTATTCCAGGGACGTTTCCCCTTTCATCAGCTTCACCTTGGAGCCGATCTTCACCATGTCGCCCCCGTTCCCTCCCTTGATGATGGAGGCGTTTTGCAGGAGCGCTTCGAGCTGGACTATCTTCTTTTCGAGATCCGCCTTTTCTTCCCGCGCCGATTCGTACTCGGCGTTCTCCGAAAGATCGCCGAGCTCCTTGGCGAACTTGAGCCTCTTCGCGACCGCCTGTCGCCCTTCGGTTTTGAGCTTCTGCAGCTCCGTAACGAGCGCGTCATAGCGCTCTTGCGTCAAATAATTCTTATCCATTGGTCTGTTTCGACTGGTTCAGTATTCTGTTCTGATAGTACCACGAAAAGACGTCCCTCGCTACCGGAACGACGTTCAAGCTGCCTTCTTTGGCGTTCTCGACGAGGATCAGGATCGCTATCTGGGGATCGTTCGCCGGAGCATAACCGACGAAAAGGGCGTTGGTCTCCGTATTATTCTTAACCTGAGCCGAACCGGTTTTCGCGGCGACCGGGATCGGCAGGTCATGAAGCATATAAGCCGTGCCGTAAGGCTTGGTGACGGCGTCGCGCATCCCTTCTTGGACGTCTTTGAGATGGGAACCGATCTCCGAAGAAAGATCGGATAGGACCTTCGGTTGGCTTTCAAGGACGGCGTTCCCCTGCGGGTCCGTTATTTTTTCCATTATGCGCGGTTCGTAAAGCTTCCCGCCGTTTGCGATCGCCGCAATATAGTTCAAGAGTTCGACCGGCGTGATCGTCAGATCGCCCTGGCCGATCGAAACGTTGAAAGTGTTGCCCAAAAGCCAGTTTTGACCCTTCACTTCTTTCATCCAGGTCGGGTCCGGCAAAAAGCCGCTCGCCTCCCCCGGGAGATCGATGCCGGTAGGTTTGTCCAAAAGGAATTTTTGCCACCATTCCTTGAGCCGAGCGATGCCGAGACCTTTTTGGTCGCCGAAACCGCCGCCGACCTCGTAGAAATAAACGTCGCTCGACTTCGCGAGGGCCGAGTAAAGATCGACCCAGCCTTGATACTGCCAATCCAGGAAACGGCTCGGATGCGAAGGATCGTAGGGATTCGGTATGTCCAGATAGCCCGGCGAGAATATTTGGTGGTTCGGGTCCAGGATCCCCTCGGTGAGAGCCGCGGTCGCGACGAGCGGCTTGATCGTGGAACCAGGACTGTAGAGGCCGGCGACCGCCCGGTCGAAAAGCGGCTGGCTCGGGGCGGAGAGGGCCGCCACGACGTTCCCCGGGTCGTAGGACGGTATGTTAAAAAGGGCGAGCACTTCTCCGTTGCGGGGATCGAAAGCCAAACCCAAGCCGATCTGCCGACCGAGCGCATGGATATCCGCCAAAAGGTCGTTGTAAAAATATTCCTGGAGGCCGGCATCGATGTAGGTCGTGATGTCATCGCCCGGTTCCGGCAGACGCAGTGTCCGTTCGGTTTGAGCCTTGCCGGCCGCGTTCGAGAGGACGAGTTTTTCGCCGTCCGTTCCCCGGAGATAATCGTCGTACTCGGCCTCGAGCCCGGCTCGGCCGATCTGGTCCTCGACGGTCAGGTTCGGATCGCTTTTCAGATCGTTTTCGCTTACGAGGCCCGTGTAACCCAAAAGATGCGAGAAGTCGAGCGGTACGGCGGCTTCCCGTTTGAAACCGGATTCCACATCCACCCCGGGCAGGTTCGCCGCCGAAAGAGCGACGAGCTCATCGTGGCTCACGTCTTCTTTAAGGAGTAGCCGGTCGCTCAAACTCCAGTCCTTGCCGCTCAATTCTTGGAGGATGCTACCCTGGTCCAGGCCCAAAATGCCCGCTGCTTGGACGATTATCGCCGATCGCGCGGAGGAATCTTCCGGAAGCGACCGGGGTGTGAGAAAAACGTTGAACGAAGCGATGTTTTGGACGAGGGCCTTTCCCGACCGGTCGTAAATTATTCCGCGCGGCGCGATCTGGACGTTGGGATCGCTCATGTTGATGAGCGCCCGGCGGTCGTAAAACCGGCCTTGCAAGACGTTCAGGTCGAAGACTTGGAAGACCAAAACGGCGGAAAGAAGCAGCACGAGGAGCATCATTATCCGGAAAGCCCGGTCGCCGATCGGCACCTCGAGAAAATCCTCTTCAGCGCTCCGGTCCGACAGGATGTCTTCGAGATTTATCTCGTTCCTTTTCATTGTTTCGGCCAGATTTTATTCAGCCAACCGACCGGAAACCACAAAACGGCGCCCAAAACGCCGGTTAAAAGGAACTCTTGGAGAGCAACGAGCGCCTGGAACTGCCGGTGCAAAAAGACGGCTTCGAGTCCGTAAAAAACGGCGGTACCCAAAAGGACCGCCAGAACCAGGTCCAGGAAAGACTCGCCCGTGATGTGCCTCCCGAAAAAATAAATGGCCAAAATGACCGCGCCGAGAAAGAGCGCCGGCGTGAACCAAAACCGGAAAGTGACCGCGCTCAGCGCCAGAAACACCGCAACAAGGAGAAGCGCCGTGGCCGGCTTCAGATCCCGGCCGATGTCCGTCCGGAAAAAAAGGAGAGTGAAAAGCAAAAGCGGCAGATCGGGAACGACGCCGAGAACGGAAATAAAACGGGCGCCGCTCGCAAAGAGCGCGGCGGCCAGGATAAGGATAAAAACCACCAATTTCCAAAGGCTCGTCATTTAGGGAAAATTCGTCATCACGTAGACCTTGTCCAAATTGCCCGGGTTCCACGGGAGGGTCAAGACCGCCTTGGCCCAAAGGCCGGAGGAGGTTTCGCTTAGGGAAGCGATCTGGCCGACGGGCAGGTCGACGGGCAATCCGGTCGCGACGCTCAAAACGTCATCCCCTTCCGCCGGTCCGGAATCCTTGGGTATAAGGTCCAGGCCCGGCACGGTCCCGCCGACGAGAAGGGCTTTGACCCGGCCGCTGCCAACGGCGACGGCGCTTCGCCAATTCGGATCGAAAATAGTTTTCACCTCGCTCTGGCTGCCGCTCACCGCCTTGATCTTGCCGATCAGAACTCCGCCGCTTCCCAGAACCGGCATGCCCGGCTTCAGGCCATCAGTGGCGCCGGCACCTATCGTGACCGCGGCGTAATCGTTCCAAGGATAATCGGATTGGACCTCGGCTGCGAGGAAATCGTATCGGCCGCCGCCGAACACGGGTGTGCTCGTGGCGCTTTTGAGGCGCAGGAGGTTTGCGATCTGTGATTTCAACCCGGCGTTTTCCGTTTCAAGGGCGGCGAAATTTTCGTAATTGAAACTACGGTCGGCGCTCCCGATCACGATGAGTCTCAAATTGCCGAAAAATCCTATCAGGGCGGTTCTCCCGAAAAAGGCCGCTCCGATGACTAAAATCACGGCCAGGCCCAAAACCAAGACCCGGAACGATCTCATAAGTTGATGATCTTGGTGCTGGCAAAATTGTCGAGAAGATTACCGTAGGTTCGCAGGTCTTCAGCGATCAGGCCGGTCCCCCGGGCGACGCAAAGTAGCGGTTCGTCCACGATCCGCACCTCGACGCCGATCTCTTTTTCGAGAAGCTGGTCGATGCCTCGGAGCAAGCTGCCGCCGCCGCAAAGATAAACGCCGTTCTTGTAGATGTCGCCCACGAGCTCGGGCGGCGTTTCGTCGATCAGGTCTTTGAGCGCTTCCACCATTGCCTTGAGCGTCCGCGAGATCCACGGCCGCACCTGGGTATCCTTGATTATCATTTCGCGCGGGAGGCCAGTCGAAGCGTCGCGACCGCGCACGACGATCTCGAGGTGTTCCGATTGGGGCACGGTGGCGCCTACCGCGATCTTGATGTCCTCGGCCGTCGGTTCGCCGATGAAGAGACGGAATTCGTCCCGGACGCTCTTCATTATTTCTTGGTTCAAAAAGTCGCCGGCGACCTTGAGACGCCGCGAACGGACGATACCGTCCATGGAAATGATGGCCATGTCGGTCGTCCCGGCGCCGATGTCGACGACGAGATAGGCCGTTGGTTCGTTTATGGTGAGCCGGCTACCCAAAGCCGCGGCGATGGGCTGCTCAACGAGGTGCACCTCGGAAACCCCGGTCTCCCGCAGGAGATCCTCGACCGATTTTCTCTCAACCTCGGTCAAATTGGTCGGCACGGAAACGATGGTCGCCGTAAGCCAGGACCACGGAATGCGCTTGTCTTTGAGGAAGCGTTCGATCATTTCTTTCGCCATGTCGAAATCACCGATCACGCCTCCCACCATGGGCCGAAGGGCCGTGACATGGGCTGGCGTGCGCGAAAGCATCTTCTTGGCCTCATTGCCGACGGCGACGACGCGGTTCGTCCGGTTGTTAAAGGCGACAATCGACGGCTCGCTCAAGATTATCCCCGTCCCTTTCAAATAAACTTGGGTCGTGTCCGTTCCGAGATCTATGCCTAAAGTTTTCTTGAAGATCATTTTTGTCCTAATTTTTAAACCTTTTTACCAGTTCTTCGGCTTTTATTAATTTTGCTTCACTTTCGTCCCTCTTTTTGACCTCGATCTTTTCCTGGACCATCGTCTTACCGCTCACGACCGCCCGGTACGGGATGCCGATGAGGTCAGCGTCGAAGAATTTCTCGCCGGCCGAAAGTTCCTTCCGATCGTCGTAAATGACCTCGACGCCCGCTTTCGTGAGATGATCGTAAACCTCGTCGGCGAAGTTTTGGATCTCGCTTTCGTCGCCGAGGCGCAGGAGATGGACCTGATAAGGCGCGACCTCTTCCGGCCAAATGATGCCTTTTTCGTCGTGATGGACCTCGACTATCGTGCCCATCAGGCGGTCGATGCCGATGCCGTAAGAGGCCATTATGACCGGTTTTTGGGCGCCGGTCTTATCCTTGAAATAGAGGTTGGCCGCTTCCGAAAACTTGGTGCCGAGCTTGAAGATGTTCCCCACCTCGACGGCCGTTACCTTCTCGAGGACGCCGCTTCCGCACTTCGGGCACCGGGCACCTTTTTTCACCTCCGCGATCTCCTGATTTTGGGCGAAACCGCAAAGCCGGCAGAGCAGAACCTCGTCCTCCCCCGCTTCCGTCTCCACCATGAACTCGTGCGAAAAGTTCTTCGTGAAGTCTCCGCCCGAAGCTTCGGTCACGTAGGCTTTGAGTCCCGAGCGGTTGAAAACGTTCAAATAGGCTTTTTTGGACCGTTCATAGAAATCGTCGAGCGAAGCTTCGTCCGTGTGGAAGCTGTAAAGGTCCTTCATTATGAATTGCCGGCCGCGGATAAGCCCCGACTTGGCGCGCGGCTCGTTGCGGAACTTCATCTGGATCTGGTAGGCCGAGGTCGGCAGGTCGGCGTAAGAATTAATTATCCCCTTCGCGAGGACGGCGATGATCTCCTCGTGGGTCGGGCCTAGGCCGAACTCGCGGCCGCTGTCGTCCTTGAATTGGTACATCACCTTCTTCATCGTCTCCCATCTGCCCGTCGCGTCCCAAACCGACCGCGGATGGAGGGCGGGCATGAGTATCTCGCTCGAACCGAGCGCGTTCATTTCTTCCCGGACGATCTTCATTATCTTCTCGAGCGTCCGGAGCCCCAGAGGCATGAAAGAGTAGACGCCGGCCATGAGCTTGGAGACGAAATTCGCCCGGATCAGGTACTGGGCGTTCTTGGCTACTTCGTCCTTGGGGAAGTCCTTCTGGGTCCGGGAGAAAAGCTCCGATTGTTTCATCGAGGCCATATTAGCAAAGAAAAAGGCCGCATGCAATTTAAAAGTATGGAGGTTCAACCTCCTTTCTTAAGGGTATCGAGGTTGAACCTCCTTACTTTGAGCGCGACCGCTATCGCAAGGCTGCTTCGATCACGAGGTCCAGGACCTGCTCCATCGTGAGGCCGTAAGCTTCGGCGGCCTTGGGCAAAAGAGAATTTTCCGTAAGGCCCGGGATGGTATTCACCTCGAGGACGTATATCTTCTTGTCTTTCCCGAGGATCATGTCCGTCCGGGAAAATCCGCGGCAACCCAAGGCGCGGTGGGATTGGAGGGCGATGCGCTGGAAAGCGATCTTGTAGGATTGCGGCACGCGCGCCGGCGTGATCTCCAAAGCGGCGCCGGGCGTATACTTCGCTTCGTAGTCGAAGAACAAACTTTTCTGGGGGATTATCTCCGTCACCGGCAAGGCGAAAGCGGCGCCGGGCAGGCCCGAATCCAAAACGGCGCAGGTGTATTCGCGGCCGGGAATGAACGACTGGACGATCAGATCCGGCGTTTCGGCGAAACCCGCCTCGAACGAGTGGAAGAGCTCGTTCGGCGTCTGGGCGATCCGGACGCCGATGCTCGATCCGCCGCGGTTCGGCTTAACGACCCACGGTTTTTCCAGATACCATTTGGTCTTTTGAAGAACGGCCACGCGGTCCGCCTGCCAGCCGATGCGATGGAAAAGGAGCGTGCGCGGAACGGTGAGGCCGTGATCTGCGAGATGCCGGAGCGAGACGAATTTGTTCATCCCCAAAGCGGCGGCTGCGGCCGAAGAACCCGTGTGCGGCAAAGACATCGCTTCCAGCATGTGCTGGATGGTGCCGTCCTCGCCGTAAGGACCGTGCATGGCGATGAAAGCCAAATCGGCCTGAGTCCGCAGGGCCTCTTCCGTCATCGGCCATCCCCCCGCTCTCGAAACCACGAACTCGAACCCTTCGAATTTTTCCGGATTCAAGTGCTTGAGGACGTTCTTGCCGCTTTTGAGGGATACCTCGTGTTCCGGCGAAGGCCCGCCGGAAACGACCGCCACTTTTTTCCTCTTCTTCGCCTTCATATGTTCCAATTGAGATACCGGCTGAGGTCGTGGGCCGTCACGAACAACATCAATATTATAAGCGCGGTGAACCCGAGACCGTTAATCCAGTTCTCCACCGTTTTCGGCACCGGGCTGCCTTTGAACTTTTCGATGATAATGAGAAGCGCCCGCCCGCCGTCCAGGGCCGGAAAAGGCAAAAGGTTCAAAACGGCAAGGTTGATCGAGATAAGCGCCAGAAGCTGGAGCAAATAGACGCCTCCCAGCGACGTGACCTGAGAGGCCAGGAAGACTATGCCGACCGGCCCGGCCACTCCCTGCAGGGCGGCCCCGCCAGAAGTGAAGAGCCCGATGATGACGGCGTAAAGGCCGGCGAACGTCAGGCCGACAATGCCGATGAACTCCGTGAAACCGTCGCCCAGGGCTTTGAAGAAAGGCTCGGCCGCGAATCCGACGTCCGCCAAAGAGACGCCGAGCTCGCCCTGGCCCGCTGGCGCGGGGATCCTTTTTTCGATGTCGAAATTGAAAACCTGCTTGCCCCGGCCGATCTCGAGCGTGACGCTCTTCTCCGGACTTGATTTCACCAGGTCGACGAAAGTATTGACGTCGATCGGGTCGGATAAAACGGTGCCGCCCGCCGTCATTTTGAGGACCACGTCTCCCGTCTGAACCCCTGCGGCGGCGGCCGGCGATCCGGACATGACGCCCGCGACGACCAAATGGGAAGGCGCGCCGATCATGAAGACGACGCTAAGGACGACCCAACCCAGGATAAAGTTCATTACGACTCCGGCGATCACGGTCAGGAACCGCTGCCAGGCGCGGTGGTCGTTGAAACCGGCCTCGTTCCTCTTTTCGTCCTTCTTTCCCTCTTCGCCGTAGATCTTCACGAAACCGCCGAACGGGAGAAGATTCAGGCTATAGAGCGTCTTTCCGAACTTTTTGCCCAAAAGGCGCGGCGGGAATCCGATGCCGAATTCGTCCACCTGCATCTTGAAGAACTTAGCCGTGATGAAGTGCCCGAACTCGTGCAAGAGCACGAGGACGGCCAGGCTCAGAATGACGATAACGGTGATCATTTCCTTATCAGTTTAGCCGAAAGGCCGCTTTACCGGAAGCGAAATAAAATATGGAGGCCCGGCCTCCATACTTTTACTCGCTGATCTCCTTGAGCTTTGCCTCCATCGTCTTGTCCATTTCTCCGTTCGCCCGGTCGATCTCTTTTTGGATCTCCTCGCGGGTCCGGAACTTGTCGTCTTCGCTTATTTCCCCCTTGTCCGCCGCCGCATCGGCGGATTTCTTGGCTTCATCGCGCACGCGCCGCAGCTCAACGCGGTGCTCCTCTGTGAGCTTCCCCACGTGTTTTTTGAGCTCTTCGCGCCTTTCGGATGAAAGCTCCGGTAGATGCACCCGGACGATGTTCCCCTCGACGGCGGCCGAAAGGTTCAAAGTCGACGTTTCGATCGCTTTCGCGATCGAGGGAATCGCATTCTTGTCCCAAGCTTGGATGACGATGTCGCGCGGCGGCTGCACGCCGACCGTGCCCACCTGCTTTATTGGCATCGACTGGCCGTAGTAATCCACCCTGATGTCCTCGACGAGAGCGGCCTGCGGCCGGCCGGTGCGGATCCCCGCCACCGCTTTTTTCAAGTCTTCTATCAGCTTCGCCGTTTCCTTTTTCAAATTTTCCAAGTAGTCCATGTCTTTAGTTAATTATTGAGCATTTCCTGTATCGCCTTTTTCTGCAGGTTCATATTCAGATTATACCGCGAAATGGACAATTCGCGCTCGAGAAGCCAGCGGAGCTTCCTTGCGTTCCCCATAACGTCCGTCCGGCGAAGGCGCATTATTTCCTCCCGCAAATTGCCCAAAACGCCGTCGGCCGCCGGCTTTTCTCCGGAGAGCACGCTGAGCGCCCGGCCGATCGAACCGAACGACTGTCCGGCGATCCGCTTGGCCGTCTCTTTGGCCGTTCCCCGCTCTTCGGCCAGGAATCTTTCCACTTCCCCGACCGGCAGCCGCGGGAAATATATCTTTTCCAAACGCGAAAGGAGCGGCGGCAGGAAAAGTTCGCGGTTCTTGGCGACGAAGATGATGAGCGCGTGCTCCGGCGGTTCTTCGACCACCTTGAGGAGCGCCCCTTCGGCCTCCGTCGTGAGCCTTTCCGCTTCACCGATGACGAGCGTCCTTCGGGGCGAGGCGATCGGTTTTTGCCAGAGGAAATTCTTGGCCTCTCCGACTGCTTCGATGCCCAAACTCCCGTTTTCGCCGGGCGCAAGAAAAAGGGCGTCGATCGGGGGCCTTTGCGGTTTCTCCCATTCCCCCGTCTCGATCGCCGCGGCCAAAGAGCCGGCGAAGGTTTTTTTGCCGATACCCTCGTCGCCGTAAAAAAGATAGGCGTGGGAAAGCTTGCCTTCCTTGATCAGTTTTTTGAAAACGGCCGTTTTTGATTCGTAGCCGAAAAGCATCACCGCTTGTTCAAAAGCGTCCGTTTGTAGACATCCAAATGGTTCAAAATGGTCGCCGTGCCCTTTGAAACACACAATATCGGCTCTTCGGCGACGTAGGCCGAGACTCCCAAGGAGCGCTTGAAGAATTCCTCGAGATCGCGGAGTTGGGAGCTGCCACCCGAAAGAATGATCCCTTTTCCCATGATGTCGGCGGCGAGTTCCGGCGGGGTCACATTGAAAACGGACTGGACCGCGCCCATTATTTCGACGAGGTAGGGGTTCACCGCTTCGGCGATCTCGTTCGAGTTGATGACGAGGTCCTTGGGCAGTCCCGAGGAAAGGTCGCGGCCCCGGACCTTCATCTCCATTTTATTGCGGTTTTGGAGCGCCGTGCCGATGCCGATCTTGATGTTTTCAGCCGTCGTCTCGCCGATCGCGAGACCGTACTTTTTCTTGATGTACTCGGCGATCGAGTGGTCGAAACGATTCCCGGCGACCCGCAAAGAGGCCCAGGTAACGATGCCGCCGAGGGAGATCACGGCCACCTCGGTCGTGCCGCCGCCGATGTTCACGATCATGTTTCCTTCGGCCGAATGGATCGGGATCCCGGCGCCGAGAGCGGCGAGGATCGGTTCCTTGACGAGATAGGCTTCCTTGGCGCTCGCCTCCTTCGCGGCGTTCATCACGGCGCGGTATTCGGTCGAGGTGATGCCGGCGGGAACGGATATCACGACATCCGGCCGGAAAACGTTCCACGATCCGACGCTCTTCGTGATGAAATATTTGAGCATCGCCTGGGTCACGTAGTATTCGGCGATGACGCCGTCCTTGAGAGGCTTGTAGGTCACGATGTCGTCCGGCGTGCGGCCGACCATCTCCTTAGCTTCAGCGCCGACGGCGAGGACCGCGTTGTCCGGTTTGCGCAAAGCGACCACGGTCGGCTCGTTGATGACGATGCCGTGGTTCGGCAGAAAGACCAAAGTATTCGTTGTTCCGAGATCTATTCCTATTTTCCGTATGAACATCGCTATTAAGTTACCCTCTTTCGGCTCAAAGTTCAACTTCCTTATTTCCCGTTCTGATGTAATATGTCCTTGATGCGAAGAAGGACGCGCCGTCTCTTTTTTTACGCCCTCGTGGCCGTTTTCATCCTGGTCGGGGGCTACCTCGCCTTGGCCGCGGGCGGCTGGGTTTTCAGTTTCAAAACCTGGCGCATCGAAAAGACCGGCGCGCTCTTTTTGAAATTCTCCCCTTCCGACGCCCGCATTTATTTGGACGGGGCGCTCCAGAACGCGAGCGCCGGATTCCTTTCGAGCGGCGTCTTCATTCCGAACCTCGCGCCCGACACTTACCATGTCCGCGTCGCGGAAACGGGCTACGCTTCTTGGAACAAGGACCTCACGGTGGAATCCGGTTTTGTCACTTCCGCCTCGCAGGTGGAACTTTGGCCGGAAGCTTGGGACATCCAGCCCGCCGCGACCGGCACCGTTCCCGACTTTTGGCTCACCGGTTCCGGCGCCGTCGTCAAAACCCAGACTGGAAGCCTCCGGCTGGACGGCGACACCATCGCCGGGGAAAGCCTGGTTTTAAGCGACCCTTCGAACGACGCCGCCATAACGACGAACGGCCGGGATTATTCTTGGGTCAACCTCAACGAACCGAAAAACGCGGTGGACGTCACCGCTCTTTTCGATTCCCTGCGCCGATCCCAGCTCGATCTCACGGGCAGCGTACCCATCGAACGGATATTTTTCCACCCTTTCAGCGCCACGCGCCTTTTGATCGTTTCTCAAAAGGCCGTTTACCTCCTCGATCTGCGCCAGCCGAAACTTTCACTTTTGCTGCGCACGCCGGGCATCGTGGCCGCTGCGACGAGCGATAACGAGGTTTTTACCCTTGATTCCTCGAGCACGCTCGATATTTTCAACCTCCTTCTCCAAACGGAGAGCGCCATTCCGCTCGGCGTTTCCGGTGCGGCGAGGATCGTCGTGACGCCTGAAGGCGGCAACGTATTCATCCTCCAAAACAACGGTACACTAACCGGATATAAACGCGGTTCGCAAGCGACGACGACTCTCGCCTCCGGCGTCGCCGATTTCTGGATCTCACCGGGCGAGGAACGAATGGCGCTGAAGACGACGAGCGGCCGGCTCCGGCTGCTCGCGCTCAAGAATTTTTGGAACGACGGCAATTTTACCGCCGGCGAGACTTGGGACGTCGCCGTGCCGGGCGGCCAACCGGACGACTTCTCCTGGGTCCCCGATTTCCCGGGTTACGGCCTGACGCTTTCTGGCGGCGAGCTTGCCTTTGTCGAACTTGACCCGCGTTCACCGGGGAACGCGAGCGTGATCGCAAATGGCGTATCCAAATTCTATTTGAACGGCTCCGATCTCTTCTTCCTCAAAAGCGGCGTGCTCGAGTCGGTCGATTTGAGCAATCTTTGACGCTTTCTGGGCGCAGCCGGAAGTATGGGGGCCCGGCTTCCATGCTTAGGTTGGTTCTCCCCGCGCTCTGGACAAATCGTCTTTTTAATTTTAATATATGAGCGAAGTTCATTCACAAAAAGGAGGTAGTAGAACTTGGAAGCATTGAAATCTTTCGTACCCATCGTCATGTCGATGCTCGGTATCGTCATGACGTTCACCGCGGTGAACTACGCCGTGCACCGCAAATCTCAACGTTACAGCCTTAAGTCCAATTTGGCTGTAATTGCGGCATTTGGAGGACTGGTCCTCATGGCCCTGGGTCTGATGATCTCGGATACCTTGGCCAAAATGACGCGCTTTTCCGAGTTTGGGCAATTTTACGCCAACCTCGAATACATCAACGGAACTGCCCTGATCGTCTATGTCCTGGCGGCTTACTTTTCCGCCAAAGCCATCTGGGGAAGTCTCGGGAAAATCAACAGGTCAAACGCAAAAACAGCGTTCCAAAAAGGAGGTAGTAAGTAATGTACTGGTATTTCGGATATTTCGTGGTCGCGATGATCGCGGCCCATCTGACGATCCTTTCGCTGCACCAAATTTTCCGCCGGCCGAAAGCCTCGGTCAAAAGACCGATGGTGGTGATGTTCCCGTTCGTCTGCGGCGTTTTTACCCTCGTCGTGATGACGTGGAAGGTCATTGCCGGATTGAAGGGTGAATATGCCGATGCGGTCAGGGACGTCTTCCTGCCGATCCAGATCTACGGCATCGTGATATACCTCGCGATCGGTCTCTTCTACGTGATTCTTTCCGCGAACAGAGCCGAAAAAGCCGCCGGTAAAAAGGAAGATTGTAGCACGACGCCCAAAACGGACAGGATCCTGGAAAATCATGATCAAGATTTCTCGCCCGACGATAAACTCGAGGCCATTGAGGAGGTGATCGGCGTTCATCCGACTCCCTTCGACGATCATGTCGGTCCGAGCCTGGTCAAGCGCATCGTCCAGGCCTGATAGATAAGAGTCTGAAAGTTAATTGAAAGCTCCGCACCCGCGGAGCTTTTTTGTGTCCCGGAAAAAGTATGGAGGCCCGGCCTCCATACTTCGGCCGGATCACCGATATACGAATTTCCCTTTTCTCACCCGCAAAAATGGCGTGAGCTTGTGCCGCCGGGCCGTGATCCTACTCGAAATGTGATAGACGGCCCATTTTTTCTTTGTGAGGGCGTCAGCGATGAGCGACCGGTGGCACCGCCACGGCACCGCCTCGGCGCACATGATGGCCGTGCTTTTGTGCCTGGCTATTTTCTCCAGCCTTTCGATCCCCTTTTCGAAAGCGGTGGTCTGCATGTAGTCCGCAAAGCCGCGGAAGGAAAGATTTTGCCAGCCCGTGTTTTCGGAGTCTTTCGTCGTCCTCCGCAAGCCGCCCAGCTCCTTCCCAAGCCATCGGTAACCGATGCCGTGATTTTTAAGCGTCCGGCTCAAAGTCGGCCTGGCGAACTGCGGGTTGTGGCGTGACTTCGGGATAGTCCGCACGTCCACGAGCTCGCGGACGCCGTGGGCCTTGAGGAGCGAAACGAAATAGTCGGCTTCCCTCGTCGAGTGACCGACAGTGAAGATCCGACTCATCGCGAACGCTTTTTCCCCAGCCATTGGTCGCGCAAGATGCCCATTTGGACCAGATCGTGGTAACGGCCGCCCCAGCGGATGTGTTCCCGCTTTCTGCCCTCCACCTTGAAGCCGAGGCGGCGGTAAACGTGGATGCCGCGGCCGTTGTAGTCGTAAACATCGAGCTCGATGCGGTGGAGTTTCAGCCGCCTGAAACCGTAGTCGACGATCAGCTTCATCGCTTCCGTCCCATAGCCGTGGTCCCAGTAGCGCTTGTCGCCGATCATAATGCCGAAAACAGCGTAGCCATCCCTCCGGTTGATAACGCTGAATCCGACGTTGCCGATGTGGATCCCTTCCTTGGCGTCGACGGCCAGATGGAGCTCGTTCTTCCTTTTGGGAATGGAGCGGATCCAAACGCGTTCTTCCTTCAGGTCGAGCTTCCGGCGCGAGAGGAATTTGTTCACGCCGGGATCCCGGAACCATTCCACGAAGTGTTCCGCATCCGCGACCTTCATCGGTCGCAAGATCACCTTTTCACCAATGAGCTTCATAGGCAGGTCATGCTTTCGCTTCCTTGACCCTCGAAAAAGCGGCCTTGACGACCTGAACGCCGGACGGGAATAAAAGTTCCCCCGCCTCCTCGAGCGTTACCCATCTCGTTTCCGGTATCTCCAGGTGGAAATCCTCCGGTGTCGCCGATTCCATTTTTCTCACCAGGCCGATGAAATACGTGACCGTTTTGCGGTAGTGAACGCCGTCTTTCTCGAATTCATAGGTGTCCTTGATCGGCTCGGCGCCGAAAAGCTCGATCTCCTTGATGCCCGTCTCTTCGAAAAGCTCCCGGCGAGCCGTTTCAATGTCCGACTCATCGCCGATCTTATGGCCTTTTGGCGACGTCCAGTGCCGGTCCTTATTGTTGCTCACGACGATCGTCTTGAGAACTCCTCCGTCGTCGCAGACCGGGACGATTCCGAACGATGTATCGAGCTGAGGTCCCATGCTTTAATTCTACCACTCCCGCGGTCCGCCGGCGGATATGAAAATAAAAAAGCCGCCGGGAAGCCGACGGCCGTGAAATGAGACGAATCTCTATCTCCTTATCAACAAAACGAACATCAAGAGATTGAAGACGAACGAACCCGCAGGGTAAAGGCGTTCTTTGATCGTCCAGTCTTCGGCAGCGATCGTGCCGATCAAACCGGCGGAGGAACAGGAGGACCAGAGCCACCAGCTCGCCGGGTCCGGATGGAGCCAGGCGTCGCGCACCGCCGGGATTCCGGCTAGGATGCTCGCGAGCACCCCGATGGTCCGGGAAAACGTGATGTTCCTCGACTGGGATGAACTTGCGCCCGGCATCGAGCCGAACCGCGAGATAATGGAAAATTTCGACGCGTTCGTGAAGGAAAACGCCCTGGCCTACGAGATGACGACGTTCATCCAAATGCTCAAGCAGTATCCCGATGCGCTCGACTCCGAATCGGAGCTCAAGGAGGAGGCCAAACGCCGCATCGCCTGCGAAAGCGATGAGGCGCGGTATCTCACGGGCCCCCGATCCCCTTTCGAGGGCGGACGATTCATCCTCATCCCGCTCGAGCGGCCGGAGCGCTACGTCTTCTTCGACCTTCTTGTTCCGGATTTCACGAAACGGATCGCTTCCGTCTTCCGGCCTTATCCCTGGCGGCTCAAATCCGACGATTAAGAAAAACCCGCGTCCAAACGACGCGGGCATTTTTTAGATGGAAAAATAAAATGCCGCGAGATCTTGAGACCAAGCGGCATTCGACTGAATTATCTTTCGAATTTCACCAGAACTTCACGGCGAAGTGGGCTATAACGATGACTATCGCCGCCCCAAGCGCTGCGAACAAAGCCATCGCCACGATGATCGTCCTGGGAAAGTTGGAGAACTCCTCGCCGAATAGCAGGCCGACGAGCCAGTGCGCTACCTTTTGGGAGATCTTACCCATCTTTCTCTCCTTCCTCTTCGGCGGCGAAGACCAGCGACCATTTGTACGCCAATGAATGGATCACAAGCACGGCCGAAAGGATGGTGAAACCGGTGAGTAGGAAGTAAACCATAAAGTCCGCACCGATCATGGCGAAGAAGATCGCCGCAGTGGCCGCATAAATAGCGTTGCGCTTGGTGTACCAAACTCTCACTTCGACACTGGATTTCCTCTTCGCGTAGAAAGGGCCGTAGACCATATTGAACCAGAAAGATCTTCGAAAGACCTCGTTCGCTTGTCCGTCCTTGAGAACGTGGATTTCATAGAAAGCCCTGCCGCGATTCAGACCTTCAACCATACCCGATCTCAACAGAATCAATAAGATCATTCCACCAAAGATGCCGGATACAAGCGGCGATGTTATGCCGTTCACGGCCCAGGTCAGCCAACTCAGGACCGGTAGGTCTTTGAGAGTGGAAGCCAACATTCGAATCGCGAGGCCGAAGCAAGCCAGCATCCAGAAGGCTTGCGCGGTTCCAACGGTTATCTGCAACTCGTAGCTAAGAATGCTCCCGAGGATCGCCTTGCGGCGCCATTTCTTCCCTAGAGAATCGAATTTCATCTATCATTACCTCCTCTTTTGTTTTGTCAGGCGGATCTTTCAATCCGGTACTTTGACCGCTATTATACGTCATTTGCGAGCATATAGTCAAGGAACAACGAGTGGTATTATAATTCTAGGATCGATGCGGAAGGAGACCGGTATATATGATGTTTCGAAACTCGCCAAGTTCTTTGGCGTCAGGGAGCGCACCGTCCTCGAATGGTGCCGGAAGGGCAAACTGCCCGGATTCAAGATCGGCCGGAGATGGAAGGTGAGAGTCGCCGACCTTCAGAAGATGATCGACCGGCAGGTGCGCGGCCGAAGAGAGGGTTCCCCTCCCCGCCTGCTTTAGCGGCCGGTATGGTATAATTTTTTCAATCGATCCATGCCCCTCACGCGGGAACAAGAACAAGGCTTGAGCAGCCAGAACTGCGACGCCATCATCGAGATAGACAAGCTCGGCCGAATCACCTTCGTCCACTACATGACCGAAGAGATCGCGAAGCTCCTCGGCTACGCGGAAAGGGAGCTTTTGGGCCAGCAAGTGACCAATTTCCTCCTCGAAGCCGGAACGATGGCCGAGGTCGAAACGCTCCACAACCTCTACGCAAGCGAGCAGTCTTTCCGCGGCATGGGCCGGAAAGTGAAGACCAAAAACGGCCAGATCATCAACTTTGAAAGCTATATGGTTCCCATCTACGACGCCGACGGCCGCTTCATCGGCCACCGCGGGATGGAGTTCCTCGTGGAGCCCTTTCCGCTGTCGATCGCGAGAAAGAAATAAAAAGCCCGGCGCACATGCTGAAGATAGAGGGACATGATATTTTGCGGGACGGAACGAAAGCCGGCTACATCGAAGGCGACTACATCCGCGGCCGTGACGGGAAGATCCTCGGTTCTTTCGCGGAAGACCACGTGCGCAATGCGGCCGGCCAGAAGATCGCTTATATCGACGGCAATTACCTTTGTTCCATGAGCGACACCGTCGTCAAAGTATCGCTCGAAAAAGTCAACGAGAACGTGGAAGGCGGGTTTTTACCCGAGATCGGCCGGTGCGCCGTCTATGCCCTGATCGGCGCTTGAAATGAGGGAGCGCCAGACCTTCCGGGAAAAAGTCTATGCGATCGCGAAACGCATACCGCGCGGGCGGGTCGCAACGTACGGCGGACTCGCGCGCCTGGCCGGCCGCCCGGGCGCCGCGCGGGCCGTCGGATTTTTCATGAAAACCAACCCTTTCTCGCCCCAGGTCCCCTGCCACCGGGTCGTGGCCTCGGACGGGGCGTTAACGGGATATTCCGCGAGGGGCGGCTTGAAGAAAAAGGAGGCGATGCTGAAACGCGAGGGCGTCAAATTCAAAGGCAAACGCGCCGACCTTATAAGGTCCAGGTGGCCGAAATAAACCCCGCCGAAGGATCGGCGGGTTTTTGTTCTCTTTACTTGCGGGTTCAGACGGGTACTTCGCTTTCGCTCAATATCCCGATGAGTTCCTTCACTTCGCGGATTTTCGCGTCGATGTCCTCCTGGGAAAACATCTGCTTGGCCCACTCGGTGTGGAGCTTCAGCGTCTCGTGGAAAGGCACTTCCATTTTGAGCACCTCGATCGGCTTCTTGCCCCATTCGGCCGCCAGGCCGAAAACGACCTGCTGGATCCACGCCGAATCCAAAGCCTGGCTCACGTCCGCGTCCCGGAGGATCTGGCCGCTCAAGGGCAAGCTTTCCGACGGGACGGTGTAAGGAAACTCCGTCATCCGGATCAACGGCGAGATATCTTCCAGGCAATCCCGGTCTTCGGGGAGAATATATTTCTCGAGACCCCGAACGGACCTTTCGATGTTCAAATCGTCGTCGCCCATCAAACCGGAGTGATTGAAGTCATGGAAAATCGCGGCGATCAGGAGGTTGCGCATCTCCCGGCGGTTGAGCTTGTTTCCGTAGAAAAGGCAGGCTTGGTAGCACAGCCACAGCACGTGGAACATGTGCCGGAAATTATGATAGGGATTGCTCAAATTCTGGGCGTGATCGAAGATCGCCCGGAAATAACCCTTGAGGTCGCCTTGGTAAACATCGGCGCTGTTGCTGATGATGGCCGGCAAACTGCCATCGACTCGTGAAGATTCCATTTTCTGCTCCTTCTTATTGTCGTTGGTTTAAAGGTTCGCCAGAATCCTACAGCCGGACCCGGCCGCGGTCAAGAAATGAAAATAAAAAGGGACTCGGTAAAAAGCTGCACCGAGCCCCTAGGATGAATCTTGCGCTTTCGGCTCTTGCGATGAGCGGTTAAGGATCATTCGCCTTTTCGCTTCATGCCAAGCGCCCTACTCGCGGTGGGGTTCGCTAATCTGCCAGGAGGTCCTTTGTTTGATCGTCCCACTCCCCCTGTCCGGGTTTTTTGGATCTACCTGCGCGTCGACGCAATACCCAGTAAAAACACCGACGCCGGTTTTTCTAGTTGCCCTGAATCTTCGGGACAACCAGAACTATGTCGCCTTCGGCCACTTTCGTGTCCCAGGCAACATTCTCCCAATGCTCACCGACTTTTTCGGCAAGCATTTCGCCGTTTAGCTGCGGAACGTCCACACCTTTGTGGTCGCCGCCCGCGTCGTATTCGTCGCGCTGGACCGGAAAGGCCGGACCATCCAGACCTTTCTTTTGGCCGATCTCGACGGCCGCGCGTGACATAACATCGAAGACGGAGAATGGACCGTTTCCTTCCATGTTCAATTCGACGATCGTGCCGGGAACTCTCCCAGCCTTCACCAGGATACCCATAACCACTCCTTTCTTAGTTTTTCTTATTTCCTCGTTTACCCCAATCGGTCGCCGTGACCAAAATGGGGCGAATGCACAACATTTCGTAATTACTGTGTTCATTGGCCGCGGGCGCGACCGTGACTACCGGAGACATTTCTTCGCCAGCCACGAATTTCACGAGCTTGTGCGCTGCGAGTCCGGCGACGGCCGCGACGGTCGTCGCGATCGCCCGGTAGGTGCAAGCCGATTCTTCGCCTTCTCCGTCGGAGAAAAGCGACTCATCGAAGCCTTGCACGTCGCGGCGATTGGTCGGCCGAACGGTGTGGATGATTCCGATCTCGGCCCCAAGACGGGTCTCGACCATCAACTTAACGTCCAAATGGAATTTGATGGCCTTTTCCCAGATCTCCTTCCGGGAGCTCATTGTATCCGTACAGAGGAATACTATTCCCGAAAGCTTCTTGGTCCCGTCGACCTTTTCGCGGTGCGGTACTACTTCCGTGCCGCAATCCGCTAGCAACCGGCTCGCCAAGGCTTCCACTTTGGTCTTACCCACGTCCTGCCGGCCATAAACTTGGTTAGGCAGATTATGGGGCTCGATCGTGTCGAAATCCCAGGCGTGGATCTTCCTTATCCCCATTTTGGCGAGAAGGTACGCGATCCAACTACCCGTGGCTCCGACACCGATAACGTGGACCTCTTCGTTGAAAGCCTCGGGATTGAAGACGTCCAATTGACGCCAGTAGTCCGGCGATGCAACGGCCACCTCATCCCGGGATTCCATCTTCCGACTCTCCTTTCTTGTCCAGAGATTCGATGACACCCGGTCGAACGAAACTGAACCGGGCGGTCGATACGAAACCTCGGCTCACCTTTTGTTTCAGTTCCTCCACGATGCGCCCACGGAGATCTTCCCTTTCCGGTTCGTAAACCGACCAGGGAACATCGATGACCCGCATTTTGCGGTCGTAGAAGAACACTTCAAAACGGAGGTTGCCGCTTTTGTTGGCTATCCCCATGATGAAATAATCGGCGCCTTCCCCAAATCGGTACATCGAAGCGAGGTCGCCGTAATCATTCGGGCCGTATGAACCGGAGGGGGCGACTCCCATGTTAACGTGAGAATGACCCCAGAATCGGACGGCGTTGGCCTTTTCCACCCCGTCAGGCTCAGTGAGCATTTTGGTGAAGAATTCACCCACGCTTTTCTGATCCAACTTGGTTTCCGAGAAGCCGACTTCCTGCTCGAAAAGGAAAACCTCTTCTATCATGAACGTCATGCCATCCCGGCGAACGGTGCCGAGCCAACTGACTTCTTCGGGAGATTCGGACACGATGTAATACATCGTGTCGTAAGCTTCCCGGGAAATGAGGATGGTCGGCATCCCTCCGAGAACTTCCGTCTCGGTCTTGAACTGATGGGGCGTGAAACGGTTCGCCGCCCCGAAATACCGTGCCGTCACGCGGAACGGCGAAGGACGATCTTTCTTCATCTGATTTCCTCCTTTGATTCTTTTTGGACCTTCGGCCAGCTATCTATGTACTTCCCGGCCATATCATCAACGTTCACGCTCTGCAGATACTGAATCGCCAGCATGGCGACGACAGAGTATTCGTACGCCCCAATGTATTGAGGGATAGCTTCCTTCAAGTTCCCGAGGCAAGGCTCGCCATTGGGAAACACGTGCGGAGCGTGCATCTTTTCCTTGGAACCGTTGACCCGCCGGGTCAGGTTGAACATACGGACCCCACCATTGGACCCATCCGTATAGATGTCTATACGAAAATTGCCAATATCATACGTCGAACCTCCTTGCTCGACGTAGATCCGGTCGGTAAAAACGGAGATCACGTTATCTTCTACTTTCACGGCGGTAATGTGGGGCAGATCGAAGAGTTTGTCGAACTCGGCGGCGTAGCGTTCGATTATCTGCGGCCTTGTGGCCTCCAGTTGCTCGAGCTTACGCTCCTGACCGTCGCAAATACGGATTTGCTCGACCACCTCCCTTTGTGCTTCCTCATAGGCGGCTCGCGCCGCTTTGATCTTTCGGCGTGTATCTCCGACGGTCACTTCGAACCGCTTCGAACAGGCCCTGGCCCACTCTTCGCGTGATTTTTTCCGCTCGGCTTCGCGGATCTGGTCCAGGAGCGCGGCGACTTTCTTAGGGTCTCTTTCGATAACCAACGGCAAGAGTTCACAGATCAGCTCTTCCGCCAATTTGTAGACGCCCCTTTCCGGGCAGCCTCCCAAATTGGATATGCGGATGTAAAGCCCGCCGGTGACGTAGTGCGCCACTAGGTGCTCTCTTTCTTTCTGCCGTGCGCCAGACATATGCCAGCTATCCTGCTCGAAGATCAGGTAAAATTTGCCGTCCGTCGGTATTCCCTCTTCTTTCGGAGGAGAGAAGGATAGAACGGTCGGCAGATCGATCTCTTTTTGGTCGACCACCCAATCCCTTATGGCGCGAGCCAGATTCTTCCAATGATCACAGGGGTACTGGGAGTGAGCGTCGACCGTGAACAATTCCTTTCGCGCTTTCGCGGCGGCCGCACGTTTTTCCAGTTTCTCGCGGGTCGCCGGATCTTTCAACGCCGTGTAGCACTGCATTATCCCCGCCATGAGACTTATTCCCGTCCCGGCATGAGGAAGATCGAAGAGAACGTAAAGCGTGCCTTCATGCACCTCCCCCACCACCTGCTCGGTTATGGGGTCGATGAGCGGCAGCCCTTCTCCCGTCGGCTTTAAAGCATCGCATTGGCCTTCAGCCAATTGAACGCCGAAAGCCGACCCGATTTTAGCCTTGGATGTCCCTCTTGGCACCGACCAAAACTTGATGAACAGCTTACCTTCCGCTTTTTCCGGCGGAGATGGTACGCCATGTGGATTCGAAACGATCAAATCCACGCCCAAAAGATCGGCATAATCCTGGAGTGTTGACTCGATCTCGTCCGCTAACTCGAGATCATCGCCTCTGAATTCAACCTTCATTGTTTCCTCCTTTCGCCTTTGAGCATCATTCGGCTCGCCGGCATTTTTATTTGTCTGTCATTCCTAAGGTTGTCAATTCGTCTGGCCAAGATAATATATCATTTACGTTTACTTGTCAATTTGACGGGCCAAGTTATTTATTGTTAAATTATCAGTGCTCAAGAGGTATTTTGAGCCGGAAATAAAGACCAACGATCTTTGAAAATTTTAAAGAGGTCAAACGGTCACATCTCGTCACCAACCGATCAAACAGGTCAGAAAGGAGCAATCGTGATCATGGACCAAAAACGGACGAAAGGGTTCGTTATTGGCTCCTCCACCGCATCGAAAGGACGCATTGTCTGGAAGGTGCGCGTGGAAGATCCAGCTAGTCCGCATAACGGGCAGAAGCTTGTCGTCGCTTCGATCCAAGGAGGATTGGAGTTGGCTCAAGGGTTGAACGTCGACTTCGCTGTCGGGACGGTCGACGGCCCACTCGGAACGAAGATTCTCCGGGCGGTCGACGTACGCCTCGAAGACCCCGACGATGTCCCGAACATCAATCAGGTCAAAAGAACAGGAGGTCAGTAATGGATCCAGACACAGAACGCCAGTTAAATTCTTTGCGCCAAGAACTGGGAAGAGCAAAAACCAAGCTCAACGAAAAAGAAAGCATCATTCAACAACTCATGAGCCCGCCGCTCGCTTACGCTACCGTCGTGGCCATTAACGAAGCGACCGGTAGGAATACTGCCGTCATTATCGCGAACGGCCACGTTTTCGAAGTGTTCCTCCCCCAAAACGTCGCGATAGGCCCAGGCGACACCGTGGCGATCACGCCGTCGACGATGCAGATCGTCGATACCGCCGTGATCCAAGGCAGCGGCACCATTGGTTACGTGCACCGCCCGATCGATGCTACGTTTTCGGAAGTGGAATACGAGTCATCGGTGCGGATGGTCTTCAACGGCAAACTAAGCGGCCAGCTCGAAAAGGGCGACCGCGTTGTCCTGGACGCTACAGGCACCGTCATTACCCGCAACCTCGGAAAGGATAACGAACGTTTTCGATTCGATGAGGAAACGAACGTTACGTGGAACGATATCGGCGGTCTAGATGAAGCGAAACGGCAACTCACTGAAGCCATCGAATTGCCTCATAGCAACCCGGATATATTCAAGTTCTACGACAAGAAACCGGTCAAGGGCATTTTGCTCTGGGGACCGCCCGGCTGCGGCAAAACCTTGCTCGGCAAGGCGTGTGCAACGGCGCTCTCTCGTATCCACAAGAACGGGTCAAGATCTACCGGCTTTATTTACATCAAGGGGCCGGAGATATTGGACAAATTCGTCGGTGTCGCCGAAGGGGCTATTCAGCAAATATTCCAAAGGGCCCGCAAGCACAAGAAGACGCACGGCTATCCGGCCGTTGTCTTCATCGATGAAGCTGATGCTATACTGGCGAAGCGCGGCAGCGGTATCAGCTCGGACGTGGAACGAACCATCGTTCCCATGTTCCTGACGGAAATGAGCGGCCTAGAAGATTCCGGTGCCTTGGTGATCCTTTCCACGAATCGCCCCGATATTCTCGACCCGGCGGTCATCCGCGATGATCGCATTGATCGAAAGATCAAAGTAAGCCGACCGACGCCGGAAAATGCAGCCGATATTTTCATGCTCAACCTCAAACGGGTACCGCTCAACAACGGTTACACCCGGGAAGAGCTGGCAGAGCTCGGCAGTAGAGAGCTTTTCTCGTCTCGACGAGTGCTCTATAAGATCGACACCCGGAACAACGGCACCATCGACTTCACTCTCGGCAACATCGTGAACGGCGGTATGATCGTCAGCACCGTCGATCAAGCCACGTCCATCGCCATTCGGCGGGATCTCTCGGGGAAAGAAGGGTCAAAAGGTCTCCGCAAGGAAGACCTCATAGCTGCCATCGACTCGGTCGAAGGCCAAAATCGCAACCTTAATCATGAAGATGATCTAGCGGATTTCATATACGAGTTCCGCAATGACGTCAGAGACATCCAGAGACTCCGTCAGGCAAGGACATAATCAGAACAAAAACTTGGGGCAGTTCCATAGGCTCGGAACTGTCCCTTTTATTTCTCCGCAATGCTTTACACGAGAGGTTTTTCTTATATAATTGAGACGTTGTCTTCGGGCAACGTCATTCCGGTGTAGCTCAGCGGTAGAGCGGCTCCCTGTTAAGGAGATGGTCGTAGGTTCGAATCCTACCACCGGAGCCGAGAAATAAAACAAAAGCACCCGTCAGGGTGTTTTTGCTTTTTTCGAGGCGAACGGTGGCTGTGGAGCAGTACCACCGGAGC
>CAYRVA010000001.1:24302-29487 GCA_964427645.1 uncultured Candidatus Saccharibacteria bacterium
CCACCGGAGCAAGTTAAATAAAATCGGGGTTCTTCGGAAGAACCCCGGTCATCTTTTGATTTCCAGATTTTGAAGATCGAGGACGATCCCGACCTTCTCCTCGTAGAGGTACAGGTCCGTCCGGGTATAAGTAACGATGCCGTCGCTGCGGTTCACGGTCACGCTGCCCTTTATGCAAAGTTTGCCTTTGCGGTTGTAGCTCGAAAGCCAGTAAATCTCCGGGCGGAACTTATCCCGCGTGACGTAGATATCGACGGTGTCTTTCCATAAATAGAACGAACCGCGGAAATTGTCGGCCGCCGACCGCAGGAAGAATTCCCTTACGCCGGCGATGAACCGGATGACGTCCGGCCTCAGCCTGTCTTTCTTCAGGGTTTTCGTCGGCAGGTCGGGCGGATCGATGAAGGACGTTTTTGCCGTATCCGAGATCACGCGGAGCCATTCCTTTCCCGCCTGATCCTTGAGCTCCATGCGAAAATCGTCGTTCCGGCGCCGCGGCTCGATGATGGTCTCTTCGTAGCTTAAATGCTTCGGCGCGATCCCGAAAAACTGGGCTACTTGGCCCAGAATACCCATGAAGTCGGAGGAAAAATGCAGGCGGTACTCGGCCTTGATCTTCACGCTGTCGGTCGCATTACCGGCCGGGCGGCTGCCACCGGAAAACAATATCAGCGCGGCCACCAAAACGTTCATTGCGGACCTCCCTTTCTTAGTGCTGTCTTTCAGAGAAAAGCGCCCGGCGGAGGCCAGGACGCTTAGTTTAAAAGTCTCTTGATGCTGCTACCCACCGCATCTTCCGAGTCCCGAAGGCTCACATGCAGGTCCCTCGAGTTCGTCATGATGCTTGGTTTACGCTTGTTTATCCTCAGCCGGATGAAATCGTGGATTCCACCCTTCACGAAAGTGATATAGAAACCGCCGGTCGTGAAGTTGGGCATGAAGTCGACGATGGAACCGGTTTCAACCATGGAAGCGAGGACCTTGGCGACCCGCGCTCTGATCGTGGCGGCTGTCGCGTATCTTTCCCCAATGCTGAACATTGTCCATCTCCTTCTATATATTTCTATTTATTTTGCCTTGCGCTGCCATCAGTATACGATTAAACTATGGTGTGTAAAGCCCCCTATAGCTCAGTTGGTAGAGCACCTGCCTTTTAAGCAGTGGGTCGCAGGTTCGAATCCTGCTGGGGGGACAAAATATGTACGGGGAAAATGGAAAAATAGAGCGGGTCGGCGGCGTACCGGCGGAAGAGATCAATGATCTGGAGAACGAGCCAGCCCAAGCGGATCAACCAGCCTTCGACCCGCAAGAGGAACTTGCGAAAGTAATGGCAGCGCCGAGATCAGAGAGAGTCGATCTACTAACTGATTTCAAAGAAAGGTTGAGAGAGCACGTAGAAGGCCTGGCCGAAGTCCAGGAAGACGTGATAACGGCGATCCGAAAAACCCCCGATGCGCCAGCTGATAACATCGTCGGTATGGTGGAAAGTCTCGGCGCCCGATACGGCATGAGTGACAAGCAGAAAGAAATGGCCAGACAATTGGTCAGCGCTTACGAAGACAAACACAATAAGATAAAGGAAATCAGCGAAAAGAACCCGGACGACCGGTCTCTTTTCCAAGCTCTCTTCGGCAGATTGCCCGAGGGGAAAGTGGAGATAGTTAAAGGGCCAATGACTTTGTACGTTCGTTGCGAAAGTCTGGAAGATTACGCGACCATTCATAGCCAAAGGTTCCTCAGACATCAAGACGCCGGCCCCGAAGATAAGGAAACCGCCAAACGGAGCGGCGGAGTCAGCATCAGCACTTCTTTGATACCGGGACTTGAGGGAACAATTATTGCGGAAAAGTCTGGTTGGTTGGGCTATCGAGTGAAGGGTTTTGTCGGATCCGACGATGTGCATCGACACGAAGAGCAGCACGCTATCAGGGCCATGTTCGAAGATCACACGCACCACAAAATGGTCATCGACGAACTTTATGAGGCCAAAACAAAAGAAGGGAAGGAATTGGCCTTAAAGGTCTTAATGAGATTCGGCCGAGAAAAGATGGATTACCAGGCGTCGAACGAGATACTAGCCTACTCCACTAGTCCAATATCTCAAAAAGAGCTTCTAAAAACCCTCACTCAATCGGCTAGCAAGAAGGGGTTATATGAATATTTTGGCAAGGAAGAACGTTCGCACACAAGAAACTGGGTCGTTAAGCAGCTGCCTGATGATTTTAAGGACGGTATCGAAGACTTCGATCCTTGGTTAGACAAGGTAATGGACGAAATATATGTCACTGAATACCGGAATTTAATCAAGACCGGCATAGCTAGTTTCAACAAGCTGACCGGCACTGGTTATTCCAGAGGTAAGGCGATTTCCGTTTTGACTCACGAACCATTGGTGCGGTGGAAAAAAACAACAGATAGACTATTAGGCACCAATAAATGAAGTATGGAGGTTCAACCTCCATACTTTGCTTTTCTCGACTTGCTACACTTAAAGTGGATGGGGAGGAAGTTCCGTTTCGCGAACAATGAGATCTACCACGTCTATAACCGCGGCGCCGACAAGCGGATGGTGTTTCTGAACGACCACGACTACCTGCGGTTCCTGCATGGCCTCTTCGAGTTCAACACCACGGAACCAGCGATCAACCTGAAATCACGCTTCGGCCGCAATCCACATCGGATCACTAAAGATCTCGTGGCCCGAGGGGCGGGGCGCAGGGCCGCCCCGCGGAGACTGGTGGACGTCCTGATATTCGCGCTGATGCCGAATCACTTTCACCTGCTTCTCCAGCAAAGGTTAGAGAACGGGCTGTCCGATTTCATGCACAAGATCGGTACCGGCTACACGCTTTATTTCAACCAAAAATACAAACGAACCGGATGCCTCTTTCAGGGCCGTTTCAAAGCTGCCCACATCGAAGAGAACACTCACTTCCTGCATCTTCCCCATTACATCCATGCCAATCCCCTGAAACTGAACCGAAAGCAACAAACACCGGAAAAGTTTCTCAGGGAGTACCGTTGGAGCAGCCACATGGACTACTGCGGTTGGAAGAATTTCCCTTCGCTCACCCAAAGAAAGCTGCTCCTCGATTTCTTCGGCGGCGAGGAACAGTATCGCCGATCAATCGAAGATTGGTTGAAACGCAAGGAAGAGAATAGCCGTCAGATTAAAAGCATCTCCCTTGAATAATAAGGTATGGTAAAGTATGGAGGTTGAACCTCCATACTTTATTGTTATTGCTGGGCGAAGATCAGGATCAGGATGACTAAAGCGGCGGCAAGAATAAACCACAGAACGGCTCGGCGGAAACCGGGGCGGATCTTGGCGTGATGAGCTAGGGCCATATGATCATTATAAGCTCTGCGAGTTTTGCGGAGTAGGCGTCGCGGACAGATCGAAACGGTTGCCGGACCAATTGGAGCGCACGAGCGAATCCCCCGCCGGAATTTCTTCCCAGGAAACTTCCTCCACTTTTTCACCCTTCCCGTTGTAGACCACGACGGAATTTTTCTTGGCGGCCAAAGAATAGGAAGCGGGCCAGAGAACGTCGGCCGGGACCGCTCCATCATACCCTCCACTTCCGGCGATCAGGAAATAACGGTTCGGCTGGATCCATTTCCCGCTCAACCGAGACGCCGCTACGAGCGAGGACTCGCTACCGGTCGAGCTCTTCTTCCTCACGGAATAACCGGTGAGATCGACAGCTCCGCTCGTCGGATTATAGATCTCAATGAACTCGTATTTGGCGTTGCCGTCGGTGCCGACCATTATTTCGCTCACCAAGACGCGGGCGCCAGCGGATTCGCTCGGCGCGACGACCGGCACGGAAGCTGGTGCGGACGCCGCCTGACTCGCAGGGGGAGATGCAGGGGGCGGCGGCGTGACAACCGATGGTCCGGCGACTGATGGAATCGGCGAGGTCACGGAAACCACCGGGGCTGGGTTTGATTTCGGCTTGGGTTTCGGCTTCGCCGCGGTATTGAAAGCCAAAGCCGCGGTTTTCGTGCTTGTTGCGATAGGCATCGTTACTATGAGCGTCGCAGCGGGAGAAAACGTCTTTTCAATTAAGACTCCGATATCTTTGAAAGGGGCGGTGACGAAAATAAGGAAAGAGGCCGCGATGGCGGCCAGGAACCAAAATACTTTCTTCCCTCCCATCGGGCCTAATTATAACCCGATTGGCGCAAACAATGACTTATCCACAGTATGGAGGTTCAACCTCCATACTTTCTCCATACTTTAGGAGCAGCCGCCAGACGATTCCCCGCACTGGAGACACGTGAGGCAAGTGCCCGTCCGGACCATCATGCCGCCGCATTTTTTACAAACGGTCTCCGCAAGAACGGTGCCGGACCTTTTGGCCGCATAGAGCGATTCGCCTCCACCATTGGCTTCCTCCACTTGGGCCGGTTTGGCGTCGATCACGACCGTCTTCGGCGCCTCCAATTTCTCGTTTTTCGCTTCGTGACCCTCGAGAGTTTGGGTCATTCCGAATTCCGCAAGGTCCTCCGCGGTCATGAACCGCAGCGCCATATAACGGAAGATGTAGTCGATGATGCTCGTTGCGATCCGGATCTGGGGGTTCTCGGTGAAACCGGCCGGCTCGAAACGGGTGTAAATGAACTTGTGGGCCAAGGCCTTGAAGGGCACGCCGTATTGCAGAGCCATCGAAACCGATATCGCGAAGGCGTCGAGGAGCCCCGCGAGCGTGCTGCCTTGCTTTGACATCCGGATGAATATCTCGGCCGGCGCGCCGTCTTCGTACATACTGTAGGTCAGATAGCCTTCGTGCCCGACGATCGAGAACTTGTGGGTCTCGGAAACGCGGGTGGTCGGCAGTTTCTTCCGGGAAACGCCATCGCTCGAAACTTTGTCGTTTTTCTTTTCATTCTTCTTCTCCGAAGTGTTCAAGGGCTGGGTGGCTTTGGAGCCGTCGCGATAAACGGCGAAGGCTTTGATGCCGAGCTTCCAAGCCATCACATAGGCTTCTTCGATCTCCTCTTTGGTCACGTCGTGAGCCATATTGAAGGTTTTCGAGATCGCTCCCGAAATGAAGGGCTGGACCGCGCCCACGAGGCGCACGTGGCCCTGCCAGGAGATCATGCGGTTCCCCTTCCCCGAGCGGACGGTGCAATCGAAGATCGGCAGGTGCTCGTCCTTGAAACCGGGCGCGCCTTCCAT
>CAYRVA010000002.1:0-22244 GCA_964427645.1 uncultured Candidatus Saccharibacteria bacterium
GGCGGGTGCGCCTAAGAAAGAGGTGTGGTGGGCGACGATCTCACCGTCACGAGCGAAAAGCTGATAAAAAAATACTCCGCGGAGGGGGCCATCAATGCCGTGATAATAAAAGCCAATCAGATCGGAACTCTTTCCGAGACGTGCGCCGCCATGAAAGCGGCCGCGGATTTGGGCATGAAGAGGATAGTGTCGCACCGGTCGGGGGAGACGGAAGACAGTTTTCTGATCCATCTCGCCAAAGCCGCCGGCGCGGAGGGGGTGAAGATAGGCGCGCCTCACGAGAGCCGCATCGGGAAGTTCAACGAACTCCTGCGTCTCGAGGGCGATTAAAGCTGGTATAATAAAAGCATGAGCACTAAAACCATTATTTCGATCATCGTGGTCGTCCTTGTTGCGGCCGCGATAGTCGTTTTCGCGCTCCGTAAACTTAAAAAAGGAGCTGCTCCGGGCTCGTCCACTGGAACAGCCTCGTCGTCTCAGACTCTCGGCGGGCAGATCTATAATAACGTCGCGCCTCAGGCCGCCGTGCCGCAGAACCTGCCGCAAGTCAATCCTTTCGGCCAATAGAACCAACACCATGAGAAACTTCATTAAAACCGACCTAAAGCTGGTCATTTCGTTAGCGGTCATCGCGGCGGGTATCGCGGTCTCGTACGCCGTCGTGGCTCACGCTCAGACCGCCGCTTCTTCTTCGGCGACGAGCACGCTCGTGGCGCCGTCGGAACTGCAATATCCGATCGCGGCGCTTGGAAATTGCGGGAGCGTGAACGATTGCCGCGATTACTGTAACAACCCCCAGAACCAAACGGCCTGCCTAAACTTCGCCGAGCAGAATCACCTCATGAGCCAGGGAGCGATCCAGCGCGCCCGCCAGTTTTTGAGCTTTATGCAAGGCGGCCAGACGCCGGGAAACTGCAATTCGGTGGAAAGCTGCCGCGCTTACTGCGGCGATCCGGCTCACGCGACCGAATGTCTGAGCTTCGCCGAGCAGGCGGGCTTCATCACTGCCGCCCAGGCGAACGCCATCAAGCAAAATAACGGTCGGGGACCGGGTGGTTGCGATTCAGCGGAATCCTGCGCCGCTTTCTGCAACGACTCCCAGAACCAAGCAGTTTGCTTGAACTTCGCGAAACAAAACGGCCTCATCTCCCAAGGCGAGGCCGAGGATATCCAGCAAAGCGCGGCCGGTTTGCGCATCGGCCTCCAGCAATTTCCGGGCCAGGTCGTGAGCTGCCTTAAGGACCAGTTGGGAGATAACGCCGTCGGCGAACTTGAAAGCGGCCAGATCACGCCAAACGCCTCGACGAGCGCGGCCGTCAATGCGTGCTTCACGGGTTTCAAAGCCCAGATCCAAAACCGTTTCCAAAATCTGATCCAGAACGCCTCGAGTACCATCCAGGCCTGCCTCCAGGGAGTCGGGTCTTCCACGGTCTCGGCTCTGACTCAAGGCGACTTTGGCGCTCTTTCCGGAGATCAAGGCGATCGGGTGAGAGAATGCTTGCGGGAGATGAATGGTCAAAGCGAGGACGGTCAGGCGACGAGCACCGAGGGCGAGAATCAAGCGATGCAGCAACTTATGGAACGGGCGCGCGAGCAAGTCAAAAACCAGCTGGAGGGGCTGCCGGACCGCGTCAAAAACTGCGTTCAACCGTACATCGACCTTAATCCGACAAGCACGAATATAGGCGCGATAATCTCGCAGTGTATGCAAGCCTATGGCGCGAATACCGGACCGGCGGAAGGAATGCCGCAGTATCCGGGTAATGAGGTGCGGCCATTTTTGCCGGCGGTCTCCGGCACTTTCCCGGGGTTGCCTTTGCCGCAACCCGCGCCGCTGATGAACCAAATGATGAGGGGCGGCGATAACGGTTCGGGAGGAGACAATTGATCTATGGACAAGAAAAACAAAAGGATCGCGGTGGTTTTAGCCGCGAGCCGGATAATTTTGGGCTGGCTGATGTTCTACGCCGGCGTTACGAAACTCATGACGCCGGGGTGGACCGCGGCCGGAGTCCTCTCCGGCGCGAAAACCTTCGCCGGCTTCTACGCTTGGCTTGCGATCCCGGGCCTCATCGGCCTCGTTAACTTCCTGAACGCCTGGGGGCTGACACTTCTCGGCGTTTCGCTCATTTTAGGCCTCTTCGTCAGATGGAGCGCTTGACCGGGAGTCGTGTTGATGGCTCTTTATTATTTCGCCTCGAACGCCTTGCCGGCGGTGCCGAACGGATTTTTGGTGGATGAGCATATAATTTACGCTCTGCTTTTAGTTCTCTTTTGGGCGTCGGACGCCGGAAAACCTCCACGTGAAGATAGGAGAACAGATGATCCTCCACGAAATAATCTTCTCCGTGAAGCGCGGCGAGATACTGGGACTCATCGGCCCCAACGGTTCCGGCAAGACCACGCTTTTGAACGCGATATCCGGTTTTTTGGAGATCGAGAACGGCTCGATAATCTTCAAAGGAAAAGAGATCAACGCCTTGCCTCCCTACGCCCGGGCGGCGATAGGCATCGGCCGGGGTTTCCAGCAGGTCGGAGTTTTCCGGGACATGACCGTCGAGGAGAACCTGATGCTCGTCATCGAGCGAGCGGAAAAATATCCTTGGTGGTGGATGTTCTCCCGCCCGCTGCGCAAGAAGATGGATGCGGCGATAAACGAAGCGCTCGAGGAAGTGGACCTGCTGCCGCACAAAAAATCCGTCGCGAACATCCTCTCCGGCGGCCAGTTGCGCCTTTTGGAGTTGGCGCGCTTGAAGCTGACGCACGGTGAACTGCTTTTGATAGACGAACCGACAGCGGGCGTCGCTCCGGCTCTCCGGAGCCGGCTTTCCGAGATCATCAAGAAACTGGTCAAGGAAAGAGGCCACACCGTCATCATCGTCGAACACGATCTCAAATTCCTGTTCGATTTGGCGAGCAAGGTCATGGTCTTCGTGGACGGCGAAAAGTACATCGAAGGAACGCCCGAAGAGGTGAAAAAGGACGAGCGGCTCCAAAAGGTGTATTTCGGCGGATCGGACGGCGGCAAGCAATAAATTGTTTGATTTTGAGCGCTCCCTCGGATAATATTTTAGAAATGACGTCCGAAGAGGTCCGCAGGAAATTTCTCGCTTTTTTCAAGGAAAGGGGACACGCGATCGTGCCCTCTTCCTCGCTCGTGCCCGACGACCCTTAGGTCTTGCTCACGACCGCCGGAATGCAGCAGTTCAAGCGGTATTACACGGGCGAGCTCGACGCCATGAAGGACTTTGGCTCTTTGAGCACCGCCTCGGTCCAAAAATGCTTCCGAACCTCGGACATCGACGAAGTGGGGGACGAAAGCCACCTTACCTTCTTCGAGATGCTCGGCAATTTCAGTTTCGGCGGCTATTTCAAGGAAAAGGCCATCGAATACGGCCACGATTTCATTGTGAAGGAAATGGGACTCGAGATAGCTTACGTCACTATTTTCGACCCGGCCCAAGTGCCGGCGGACGATTGGCGCAAGGGCGTGCCCTACGATGCCGAGTCGGAAAAGCTCTGGAAAAAATACGGCGTGGAAATAAAGCGCGAAGGCGTGGATGTTTTTTGGGGACCGACCGGCAGCGAAGGCCCGTGCGGACCAACGACGGAGATCTACGTCAAGAACGCTTCCGGCAAACCGATCGAGATCTGGAACATCGTCTTCAACGAGTTTTATTGTGACAAGAACAAGAAGCTCACGCCGCTCAAGACGCCGGGCGTGGATACCGGAATGGGCTTGGAGCGCCTAGTGATGGTTTCCCAGAAAAAGAAAAATATTTTCGAGACGGACCTCTTCGCCGATTGGATCGCCGGTTTGCCGGAATATTTATCCGAGGCGACGAAGAGGATCATCGTCGACCATGCACGCGGATTGGTATTTTTGATTGCCGACGGAGTACTACCATCGAACAAGGACGCCGGTTATATCCTGCGCCGCATTATTCGCCGCTATATCGTGAAGATATCCGGCTTCTCGAACAATTTTTCTACCTTACTGGGCCAGGTCATTGATTTTTATAACCAAGCGGAAGTTTACGAAAATTTGGACCGCGAACACATTTTCGGCGTCTTCAAGGAAGAGCTCACCAATTTCCAAAGGACATTGGCGATGGGCGAACGCGAGTTGAATAAATTGACCTCGATCGATGCCGTCACGGCTTTCAATTTATTCCAAAGCTACGGCCTGCCTTACGAGGTCATTAAAGATTTGGCTGGAGCGAAGGCCGACAAGTTGAACCGCGATGACTTCGACAAGGAATTTTCCAAGCATCAGGAGATCTCCCGCGCCGGGGTGGAAAAGAAATTCGGCGGTCACGGTCTCATTTTGGACACGGGCGAGCTCAAGGCCGGGAGCGAAGAAGAACTTAAAAAAGTGACCCGCCTCCACACGGCGACGCACCTCTTAAACCAAGCCCTGCGCGAGGTTCTAGGGCCGGAGGTTTCCCAACGTGGCTCGGACATTACGACGGAAAGGACCCGTTTCGACTTCAATTTTCCTCGCAAATTGACAGCCGAAGAGCTCAAACGGGCGGAAGATATCGTGAATGCGAAGATAAAAGAAGACTTGCCCGTCGGCTTCAAGGAGATGCCGAAGACCGAGGCCGAAAAGACCGGTGCGCTCCATTTCTTCAAAGCCAAATATCCGGAAGTGGTGAAGGTTTATTTCGTCGGGAAAACGCTCGAGTCGGCGTGGAGCAAAGAGTTCTGCGGCGGACCGCACGTTACCCACACGGGCGAGATCGGCCGTTTCAAAATAACGAAAGAAGAAGCCAGCTCCGCCGGCATCCGGCGCATTCGAGCAACCATCGAATAGGTTATATACTGAAGGCAATGATCAAAAAGATAGGGCACTTTTTGAACGAGGTCTTCAAGAGAAAAAAGGAACATTATCTTTTGATAGAGGAGCGCGACGGCGGTTTCGACGTGACGCAGGCGGTCTTGGACGCCGAGCACAAGCGGATCATCGTCTTGGCGAAAGATAGGGTAGGGAACCTCGGCGCGGTCCGCCGGCCGTGGAAATTTTCCACCAAGGTCATCTTTGCGCTCGGCGACCGGAAAGCCGCGACGATCGAAAGCGAAATAACGGTCCGGCGCGCCGATCCAGCCGTTCGCATTGCGGAAGAAGAGCTCGACCAGCTGGTCTTTAAGGGGCTTTGGGAATTCTTGAACCGGTACCGTTCTTGGGCGAGCAAGAAGCTCAGGGTGCCGGATGTCGACCTCGTCCTTTCCGATATTCAAGTGCGGGACGTGGCGCTCGACCATCGTCGGCTTTTCAATCCCGTCGGCTTCGAAGGCCGGCAGGTCAATTTCGGTTTGCGCGGTACGTTCACGACTCGGTCGATAATGCCTCTTTTGGAGCGTTTCCGTTCCTGGGGAGACGTGATCGTCCTCGAAAGCGGCAGCGTTCTTGGCCGGGCGGTGCCGGGGGACGATTATTGGTTCGTTTTGACATCCGGAGAATCGACCATTGTTTACCGTCACCGACCCGAAGAAAGCATTTTCGCCGGTGAGATCGACTGGAACGCCGCGTCGCTTACGGAAGGCCTGAAGCGCGATCTTTTTCTGGACGAAGAATCCCTGGCGGAACTCGTGCGCCGCTATGAGATCGGCGAGATTTCAGAGCATATGGCGCGCCGGGTAGAAACGGCTTTAAGCGACGGTCTCAAGGCGCTCGGCACATCCACTCGTGGCTTCGTTTCGGCGAACAAGGGCGGCGGCCGCCCGACCCTCCACTTCCACGTCCGTTCCGTCTTCACGCCCAAACTCGACTGGTCGAAACGCCTCGGCGGAGAAGCGGTCCGGCTGGACGAGCGCTTGGAAAGGGAAAACTTTTCCGTCGATGCAAAAAAAAGAGCCGCCGGTTTTTCTCCCGTCCGGGACCAGACCACGCTTGCCTTACTCTTCTATTCCTACGAAGCTCCCAAATACGGCCTTTTGAACGGTATCCTCCAACGGCGCGCCCGCTGGCTCATCTCGAATCTTTGAATTAAAATAAACGGAGAAAATGGCCACCGAAAAGAAAATATTTTTGGACAGGACCGACACCCTCCAAGTGGCGGTCGGGAAAATCGTCGACGCCAAATCCGACCGGGTCGTTTTGAACGTTCCGCGACAGTCGGTGCTGGGCGAATCCGTCCATAACTTCCAGATCTTGAAGCGGGAAAGCGAGACGGCCGGAAAAGAACTTTCGATCGAATCGATCGACGAACACATTCTGGAACTCTCCGGTGTAGCGAAGATATCCGCGAGAAACCCCATCTTCAAGAACAAGGAGCGTACGGTCACCGACATAATTCCGAAGCTTAAAACGGAACGGATAGAAGAAAAACGGAATATCCCGCCCGTGGAAGAGCCGGCCGAAGAAGAGCCTTTGCCGAAAGAGACTAGGAAACAGCTTTTTGCGCGCAAGAAAACCGAGCCGAAACCGGCCCTGCGGGCCGAGGTGCCGGCGGCCGAACCAGAAGAGCCGGAAGAGATCGAAGAGCGCGATCCGGCGGAAAGATCGGCGGCCCGGCGTCGGCGCACGCGACAGTTCATGGTCGCCCTCGCCGCCTTCGTGCTCGTTTTCGGCGTCGGTTACGTTTTGGCGGCCTTTGTTTTGCCGCGAGCGATCATCACTCTGACCATCCAAAAGACCCCCCTTGATTTCAACGGTACGGTCGCTGTGAGCAGCAAGAGTACGAGCCCGAGTATCTCGGGTAATGTGATCAGCCTGCCCGGCCAACTCCAAACGGCGACGAGCGGCCTGGTAATGACGTTCCCGGCCACGGGGAGTTCGACCGTTTCTTCGAAGGCAGCAGGAACCCTTACCGTTTATAACGCCTACAGTTCGGCGTCGCAGACGCTCGTTGCTCAAACCCGTTTCGAATCTCCGGACGGCAAGGTCTTCCGGTCCACCAAGACGGTTGTCGTGCCGGGCGCGAAAGTGACCGGCGGCGTCATCGAGCCGTCGTCGATCAAGATAGCGGTGGTGGCCGAAGCGCCGGGACCTGATTATAACATCGGACCGAGCAGCCATTGGACGATCCCGGGATTCCAGGGGACGCCGCGTTACGATAAATTTTACGCCGATGCCCAAACTACGATGGCTGGCGGAGCGAGCGGAACGGTTGCGGTTGCGACGAGCGGCGACATTTCTTCCGCCGTCGCCAAAGCCGAAGCCGCTCTCAAAGATTCTTTAACGAGCCAGATCGGACTTTTGGGCGCCGACAATTTCAAGATCCTGCCGGGCGCCTCGTCTTTTTCCATCACGAAGGAGAGCACAACGACGGTCAACGCCGATGGAGAGTTTTCCGTCCTTATTTCCGGCAGCATGAAGGAGATGATTTTTGATGAAGGAATGATCAAAAGCGCTCTTTTGGCGTCGGCCGGAGCTTCTTCCACGGGCGTGAAGATAGACGAATTTAGCCTGGATTACGGTTCGACGACCCTCGCCTTGGACAAGAGCCTGATGACGTTCAAACTCACCGGCAATTTGGTGTACGAGCCGGCAGTCGACGTTCAAAACGTGAAAAACGAGATCGCCGGCAAGGACGCGGCGAGCTTGAAGACCATCGTTTTCGGTATCACGGGCCTCGAAAAAGCGAACATTTCGTTCTGGCCTTTCTGGGTGAGTTCCGTTCCGCAGGACCAGTCCAAGATCGAATTAAACCTCAACTAACCGCTCCTTGGAAGCGACGGGCCGAGATCGGCGGGGCAGTTGACTTTTTTCACCTCTTTTCTTATGATACAACCTGTTTACTGATGGCTACGGACTCGCCCCTTTTGAAATTCGAAGGTTCGGTCGAAGAGGCTCTGCCCGGGTTGTTGTTTCGCGTGAAGGCCAATTTTGGCGGCGAAACGAAAACCGTTCTGGCTCATTTGGCCGGGCGGCTCAAGATAAACCATATCCGGGTCATTCCGGGCGATCGGGTGCTCATCGAAATGACCAACCCGAACGATTCGCGGGGGAGGATCGTAAGGCGTCTGTAAACCACGAAGAATGAAAGTTAGAGCTTCGGTAAAAAAAATCTGCGCAGGTTGCAAGACCGTCCGCCGCAAAGGACGGCTTTACGTCATTTGCGCCAAGAACCCGAAGCATAAACAAAGACAGGGATAATTTTATGCGCGTCGCAGGAGTCAACATACCAGACAATAAAAAGGTGGAGATCGCCCTCGGTTACATTTACGGGGTCGGCCGTTCTTCCGCCGCAGTGATTTTGGAAGCGACGAAGATCGAGGGCGGCAAGCGCGCTAAAGAGCTCACGCCCGAAGAGGTCAACAAGATCCAATCTTTTTTGGAAAAGAACTATAAAGTGGAAGGAGAGCTCCGCCAGGCCATTCGGCAGAACATCAATCGTTTGAAGGACATCAAGGCCTACCGCGGCTTGCGACACATGCGCAAGCTGCCGGTCCGGGGCCAAAGGACGAAAACCAATTCCCGTACCGTGCGCGGCAACGTCCGAAAGACGGCCGGCAGCGGCAAGCGGAAGGTCGAGCTCAAGTAAAAAATGGGTAAACTCAAAGTCGCACAAAAGAAAGAAGAGAACGTCAAGGAAACCGTCGCCGAAAAAGCGCCGGCTAAATCCGGCACGCCCAAACAGCGCGTTCTCGAAGGCCGCATTTATATCCAAGCGACCTATAACAACACCCTGATGACCGTGACGGATAACACCGGCCGGGTGATCGCCTGGATGTCGGCCGGTTCTCTGGGTTTTTCCGGCCCGAAGAAAGCGACGCCTTTCGCCGCCTCGAAGGTGGCCGAGGCCATCGTCCAGAAAATAGAAAAGACCGGTCCTGCGAGCGTCGAAGTCTACGTTCGCGGCGTGGGGAGCGGCCGTGATTCCGCTTTGCGATCACTTGCGGCCAAAGGACTCCAAATAACCGCCGTCCGGGACGTGACGCCGATTCCGCACAACGGTCCGAAGCCGGCAAAAACCCGCCGGGTTTAAACGAACATGGAGAGCATCAAAGAGAAAAAAGAAAGGTCTTTAGGCGTCAAGCTTTTCATCAAAGCCGACCGCTGCAATTCGCCAAAGTGCGTCACGGTTCGCCGGCCTTATCGTCCGGGCGTTCACGGCCAGGCCCGCCGGCGCCAGCCCTCGGAGTACGGTCGCGAACTCAGGGAAAAACAAAAGCTCCAGCTCATCTACGGTTTAAATAACCGCCAGATGACGAATCTCTTCGACGGGAGGGCGCCTGCGGAGATAATGAAGCGCCTTGAGTGCCGTTTGGACCGAGTCGTTTTTCTTCTGGGCCTCGCCAAATCTCCCCGCATCGGCCGCCAGCTCGTCTCGCACGGTCACGTTATCGTGAACGGCCGCAAGGTGACAATCCCTTCTTTCTATGTTAGGGTAGGGGATAAGATAGAGGTCAGGCCGGAATCGCGTCCCTCGAAGCTCTTCGAGGACATTCAATTGCACCTCAAGCAATACACGCCTCCGAGCTGGCTCAAGCTCGACGCGCCGAACCTCAAAGGCGAGTGCGTCGGTGAACCGGAAATGGGAGGATCTCTTCCTTTTGATATAAATTTGGTCGGTCAATTTTACGCAAGATAAAAAAACATGAAGTACTCGCACTTAAGCGAAGAAGTCATCGCAAAAAAGGTTTCGGAGAAAGGTAATCTCGGCGTTTTTCACGTCGAAGGTCTCTACCCGGGCTACGGTCAGACGTTGGGGAACGCCCTGCGGCGCACCCTCCTTTCCTCTTTGCCGGGAGCGGCCATCACTCAAGTGAAGATCAAAGGAGTGGACCACGAGTTCTCGACCTTGCCGGGCATGCAGGAGGACATCGTCGAGTTTTCGCTCAATTTGAAGAAAGTCCGCTTCGATTTTTCGGCCGATGAACCGCAAACCTTGAAGTTGCACGTGAAAGGGGAAAAGGAGGTCACGGCCGGTGAGATCGAATCCACGACGCTCGCCAAAGTCATTAACGGCGACCTGCATCTTGCCACTTTGAACAAAAAGACCGCCGATCTCGACATGGAGATCACGGTCGAAAAGGGTCTGGGTTACGTCACTTCCGAGTCGCGCAAAATGGAGCGGCTTTCGGTGGGGACGATCGTGCTCGATGCCGTATTTTCGCCCATCGTTCGCGTTGCTTTCGACGTGGAAGATATGCGCGTCGGCGATCGCACCGACTACAACCGCTTGAAGCTCCAGATCGAGACGGACGGTTCCATCACCCCGGGCGATGCTTTCCATAAAGCGAGCATCGTTTTGAAGAACCACTTTGAGAAACTCGAGGCGGCCGACGTCGGCCAGATGGCGGAGGAAAAGACGAAGAAAAAAGCCAAAGAAGAGTAAGCGTCAATGAGGCATTTGAACAAAGGCAGGAAGTTTGGTTTGAAAAAAGGCCCCCGGCGGTCTTTTTTAAGGGTTTTGGCCAATAACTTGGTGAGTCACGAACGGATCGTCACGACCGAAGCGCGGGCCAAAGAGATAAAATCCATCGTGGAACGCTATGTGACCTACGGCAAAAAGCAGGATCTGGCTGGCTTGCGGCTTTTGCTCCGGTACTTGCCGAAAAAAGCGGCCTACAAGGTTTACAACGAACTTGCGCCGAGATATAAAGACCGTCGCGGCGGTTACTTGCGCATCGCGAAGCTTGCAAAGCCCAGAAAGCACGATGCCTCGAAAATGGCCGTAATAGAATTCGTCAAATAGCATGGAATACAATATCGATGCCAAAGGAAGAGTGCTCGGCCGTCTCGCCTCGGAGATCTCCTCGATCTTGCAGGGGAAGAAGAATGCGAACTACGATCCGAGGAAGCTCGGTGACGACACCGTGATCGTTAAGAATGTTAGCGGTCTGGTTTTGACCGGCCGGAAGCCGACGCAAAAGATCTACTACCGTCACACTGGTCCTTTGGGTCACCTCAAGGAAAGAAAATTCGCCGACGTCTTCAAAAAGAAGCCGGAATGGGTCCTGCGCAATGCCGTCCGGACGATGCTTCCGAAAAACCGCTTGCGCGCGAAGCGGATGACGAGATTAACTTTTGAGAAATAAAATGCCTACCGAAACCAAGACAAAGAAAGCGGCGAAGGCCGTGAGCAAGGACAAATACGTCGAGGCCGTGGGCCGGCGCAAGACCGCCGTCGCCCGGGTCAGGCTTTTGAGCGGCCGGCCGAAAACGAGCAAGGAACCGGAAGTGATGGTAAACGGCCTGGCCTTCACCAAATACTTCCCGACGGTCAAGCTTCAAAATACAGTCCGTTCTCCTTTCGAAGCCCTGTCTCTCAAGGAATATTCCGCGACCGCCAAGGTGGTCGGCGGGGGAACGAACGCCCAGGCCGAAGCTATCCGCTTGGGCCTTTCCCGGACGCTCATATCTTTGAACCCGATCTGGAGAACCAAGCTCAAGTCCCTGGGTTACCTGAAGCGCGACCCCCGGATGGTGGAGCGCAAGAAGCCCGGCCTCCGCAAGGCCCGCCGTCCGCAGCAGTGGAGGAAGCGTTAGCTTCCGGAACTGCTGCGAGGAAAAGATAAAACGAAGAAAGCTCTTACGGGCTTTCTTTCTTTTCCGACACTGTTGAGAAAAATTAAGGAGGCCCGGCCTCCATATTTTGTTTCCGGCCTCGAGGGAAGGGTGTATTGACTTTATTCATTAAAAGAGGTATTATATTAAGAGTTCCAAGTAAAAAACCCATTTAAACCAAAGGAGGTAGTCATGGGTTACTCGAAGGAAGAAATCGCTGACATTTTCAGAATCATACTGGGTGCATTTTTTGAGACAAAGAGCGAGGAGGCTTCTTGCATCTTGGAGGCTCTGAAAGGCTTCGACGACTGCGATCAAGAGAACGGCCTGGCGTATCTTCTCAATAACTTCAGTATGGTCGAAAAGAACGACCAGATAGTGAGAGGCGAGAAGATGACAAACGACCGCTACAAAGAAGTAGCGGACCAGATCGGGAGCGGGGTTTTGCACACCTTCCACATGTGGATAGTGAAGAATCCCCCCGTCGAGGAGGTGGCCGCCAACATGGCAAAGTTCCTCAACGGCCTGCGTGACGACGATGAAAGAAAGGTCGCTCTGGCGCTGATACTTCACGACCGCCATGTTCCTTACTGTCAGATACCGGAGATCCAACCCGATACCATCGAGAAGATCGAATCGACACGGGAATATTTCGATGCGATGGTGACTGACGGCAAATGGCCGGATCGTCTCAAGGCAGCCCAGGTGCTCGTAACGAACATCCTGCGCCGGATGCAAATGACGCCGTTCACGACCATGCTCTTCTGGGATCTGATAGAAAAGCAGGAATCGGAAGCGGACAAGATCATAGTTTTGTCGCTGATCAACTTTTCCATCAAAGGAGAGGCTGAAGAGGCCGCCATGAGGATGCTCGAAGATTCCATCATGAGCATCGGCCCGTTCTCGCTTCCGGGGAAGTTTCCGCGCAAGAGGTAATTGCCGACAGACCGATTTTGAGGGCCCACCTGTGGGTTTTATTCAGGTGCGGCCCTTTTTTATTTTTCAATTATTGGATTTGGTATACTTTGAAGATTATGAAAGACATCCAGAAGCGTGTGGATGACTGGGTCAAGCAGTATAAGATCGGTTATTTCAAACCCTTCGAACAAGTGGCGCGTCTTACCGAAGAAACGGGCGAGATTGCGCGGGAGGTCAACCATCTTTTCGGCCCAAAGAAGCGCAAGCCGACCGAAACGAAAGGCGATCTCGAGGAAGAGATGGGCGACGTCATTTTCGCCCTGGCCTGTCTCGCAAACTCATTGGATTTGGACCTCGAAAGGGGATTCGACAGGGTGATGGAGAAGCTAACGAGCCGCGACAAGGACCGATGGGAGAAAAAATGAGAGCCGGCAAAACCGGTCATCCCAAAGTCAGGTTTTATTTCGATCCGGAAACGGACGCTCAAAACGCCATCGGATTCGTGGCATACTGCCTTTCTTCCGGCAAGGAGTCTCATGCTTTGAATTTCCTGCCTGACGAAATGAAACACATCCTCGACAGAAAGTGCCCGGCCAAGGATCGCGCGAGGATCATCAGGCGTTACGTCAAAACCTACTATGCGGAAAACGGCGAGGCTTTGAGAGGAGAGTTCGAGCGGGTCAAAAAAGATTGGGCGTCGGCCGAGAATAGTTACTTCCGGATTATCGACAGGCTGTTCGAACGCCACCCTTGGCCGAAAGGCAAATATACCGGGTTTGGCACGATCTTTCGGATGTACCCCAGATACATCAGTCAGAAGGTCTTTTACTTTCCCTTGAATCACCAGAAACCCTACTTTGCCAAAAAGGTCACCGGTCACGAGCTGCTCCACTTCTTGTTCTACGATTACGTCCTCAAAAATTATGGCTTGAAAGAGGGTGCCAAAGGTCTTTGGGCGCTTTCCGAAGCGTTTAATTCCGTGATGGAAGGCTGGAAGCCGTATCAAAAGATCTTCCATTGCGAACCGAGGCCGTACCCGGAGACGATGGAAATATACACCAAACTCAGGCGGCAGTGGCGCTACCGGCAGGATGTCAGCTGGCTTTTGGATAAGTGGCTGAAATGAAGTAAGGAGGTTGAACCTCCATACTTTGCGGTTGACCCCCTCCGGCATGGAGGGGTATCTTAAGACCAAAGAAACTTCACAATAAGGAAAGAGAGGTTGTCGATATGAATATCTGCATAGTGAAAGCGCCGACCTTCGGCAAATGCAAGGTACCGAGGAAGGTCAGAAAGGAATGGGTGGGGGTCGAAATACCCGTCAGCCCGAACTACGATCGAACGTACACGACTGTCATCAGCTACACCGTACCGGCGAACAAAGCCATCGCCGTTTTACGCGAGAAGCGCCCCGAAGCCGCGAAATGGTGGCTCAAAACGCTGAATGACGGGGCCACTCGCGAGGCCGTCCTGACCGATGTCGTCAAGGGCCACCTGATGTGGGTCGACCCCAAGACCAACGACGTGATCCCAAAGAAGACCGTTCTTGGTTGGCGGGAGACCTACAATTGCGATGCTGCCCGGCAGGATATCGACGCTTTCGCTCGAGATCCCATCAGCATAATCACGAAGGATCATCTCGATGACGCCTTTACGAGGCACATCGATCGGGAGCATTGTCCCGATTGCCTGCAGTACTACGAGTCCAAGAAGCGGGTCAGGGAAGTCGTCCCGGCCTGATAAATTCATATTTCCATTAAACGCACGCCCTTTGCAAAAAGGAAACGGCGTTTTTTTTGTTATGGAGGTTGTATGGAGGTTGAACCTCCATACTTGGGCGGACGAATCGCGGGGCGCGGAAAGTGATATAATCAAAAACAAGCAGGGGAAACCCAGCGAGGGAGGCCGCGGAGCCAAATCCGCCGCCCGCCCCCGTCAAAGCCGCCATTCTGGTGGTGTTAATTTAATTGCTAATTATGCCCATTAATCCAGTTTTGACACAAAGGAACTTAATAAATGCAAAAATTAGTAAATTAGCCAAGTTCCTTACTATTAATAACGACGGTGCGTTTACCAATTTGTCATTGGCTCTTCTTCTTGACTTAGACGAAAAATATATAGATGACGAGATGGTGAAAAAGGTAGAAGAAATGGCGCTCGCGGAGATTGAGCGATATGGATTCCCGACGCTTTGGAATTTTCACACCAGTAACCAGAAAGGCGTCGAGATCGCCGAAAAGCTTGGCGCGGATAAATTCGTGGTCCAATTAGGCACACGTCTGATGGACTTCAAACTGGGGGAGGCGATAGCGAGCGGTAGGATCGCCGAGCACGTCAAAATGAGCGCGGAGGCAGCGAGTCGAATACTAGTCGATCTCAAGGTGCCAGCCAGACAAGCGGACAAAGTTATGAATTGCATCGAAGGGCATCATAAGCAGGTTTCCTGGAATTGCATTGAAGCCGAAATTTGCGCCAATGCTGACTGCTATAGATTCTTACTGCTCAAGAATTGGCTCAATGTTTTGTATGATCTAAAGGAAGAGGAGAATGATTTCACGAAGTCGTTCGATCACGCCGTATCTAAATTCAACGAAAAACTAGCTATTCTTTCGCTCGATATTTGCAAGAAAGAGCTGGAGCCGCACATCAACGCTATTAAGGAAATAATCCGATTGGCGAGCGCATGGGCATTCAGTTTTTAAGCGTTGATCTTCAAAACGACTTCGCGGCCGAAGGCGGCAAGCACTATTCGCCTAAACCGTCCATCCAGTTTCTCAGAGGTGAATTTTTTCTGTTCCTCAAGGAGCGAGATGTGAAAATCAGTGAGATAATCTCCGATTATCGTCAGCCGCGTCCGGGCGATCGTGACGAAAGTTGCATGCCGGGTACGTGGGGATACGAATCAATCGTGCCAAGAGAATTCGTTAAATCCCAATGGATCAAATGTATGAATTCACCGATTTGGATACGGGACAACATAGGCGATGTTAGTAAGAAGCCGGGTCTCCCGCGTCAGGACGCGGAAGGTTTCGGTGGGTGGCTTAAGCAGAGTATCGGCGAACCAGGTGAAGTCCAGCCGGTCATCTTTGGCCTCACGCTCGATTGCTGTGTCTTGAGCACAATTCAAGAGCTCTCTTGGCGTGGCTATTACCCACAATTACTCATTGAAGGCACGGACCATTACAGCGGCAAGCCGGAAGACAAGGAAGCAACTCTCAAAATAGTTTCTAACTGGGCTAAGCCGGTGCGTTGGGAAGATATTAAAGGCCTCTTATGAAAAAAGGTAATCATTATCCAACAGTCAGATTCTATTTCGATCCCGCCACCGACATCAAAAATGCCATTGGTTTCGTTAGCTACTGTCTTTCCCATGGCAAGAAATCTCACGCGTTCAAATTCCTGCCGGATGACATCAAATATATCCTCGGCAAAAAGTACTCCGCGAAGGACAAAGCGCGGGTCATAAAGCAATACGCTAAGACGTACTACGCGAGCAAAGATAAGTCCCTTAGAAGCAGTTTCAAAAACACCAAGGCTGATTGGAGGGGAGTCGGGAGTAAATACTTCAAGCTGGTTGATAAGCTATTCAAAACCCATCCTTGGCCGAAAGGGAACTATCGTGGTTTCGGGACCATCTTCTGGATGTACCCGAGATTCATAGATGAAAAGGTTTTTTATTTCCCGCTCAATCACAACCTACCTCACTACGCGAGAAAGACGACATCTACGATATTCTGGCCGTCATCGGCTACAACGACGCCCCTCCGGCCGCGGGCAAAGGCAGTGCCATTTTCCTTCACATTGCGAGACCCGGTTATGCCCCGACGGCTGGCTGCGTTGCATTGAAGCGCGAGGATCTGCTCGAGGTACTGGCCGCCGTAGGCCCGGAAAACAAAATAACCATCAAGGACGGTCCGGACCTTCCTTGATCGCAACCGGCAAAAGCACCAAATTTGTCGGCGGCACCGTACATAAGGCAGATAAGGGTACTTACCACGATCGAGCCGGAAATCGAGCCTCACCGGTAGCGAAGAGGGCGAAAAAAACGCTGTCGCTGCTCTAAAACGGTCCTGAATCGTAAGGTTCGTGGAAAAACCATTGTCTTGTCATCACACGATTTGATAAGATAAGAAAGACATAACGCACCCATCCCTTAGGAGATCCCTGTGGCCGGCCTAAGGGAGTTGACATATTGGCCACAACCTCCCTCTTTTCTCCTGCCCCGGGCCTTGCGCCCGGGGCACCTGTTTTCATTGCTTCACCGAGGTAAAGATGCTATTTTAGCACCAGCCGTCTTTGAAAGCCGTTTTTAAATCGTAAATAAAAAGGAGGTAGTTATGAAGAATATTTCCGATTTTCCATTGAAAATTGCGACCGTAGCCATGCTGGGCGTCGCTACATTTTGGGGTGCGCTCGAGAAATTTACGGGCGCCAACGTGCCGAATCGAACGATCGTCGCCGACATGGTCGCCGCTTTCGTCATCCCGATGCTCATTGCGGACATCGTCGGATACGCCCACAGCCTCCAAGAGGAACACAAGAAGGTATCCGGAGAATACCTGCCTCAAGCGATCGCCATCGGGATACTTTGCGGCACCATGAACGGTCTGGTGTTCTTGCTAACCGGATCGCTCGTTTGGTTTACCGGTGTAGGAGTATTATTCTTTTTTGCGCTCCTTCTTGGGGGAGCCACCCTGCGCTTTTTGCTCGTTTATTTTGGGTCCTGCGCCACGGTATCACTGCTTGCTCTTGGAGCCGGCTTCAGAACCCATCTCGGTTTCGGCTGGGCGATACTTTCCGGGTTCCTGTTCATGACTCTGATCAAAAAATTGGGCCAAACGCTGGACAGGAGAATCATCAACCACCTACCCACCATGCCAAGATAACGATCTTAGGCGCCACCTTCCCCGTCCTTTCGGCCGGGGAATTTTATTTTTCAAAAAGCAAAAACGATCCGGTGGGGAATGCAAGATGTTGATAACTTTTACCATAATCCGATATAAAGCCGGTTTAATAAATGGTTTTCCCGTCAGGCCGCCCAAAAGGCGGCATTTTTGGTGTGCCCTAAAGTGCTATAATTGTGTATGTAAGTGGGGAAGAGTGGATAACTCTGGGGATAAACCCCGAATCTGGGGATAAGTTATAAAAACCGCGATGATACTAGGGGAATTCAAACACAGCGTGGATACCAAAGGTCGGTTGGCCCTACCGGCCAAGTTCCGCGAGAAATTCCAGGCCGGCGCCATCATCACGCGTGGCTTGGATAAATGCTTGTTCGTTTTCGGCCTGAATGAATGGGAGGCCTTGGTTCAAAAACTGACCAATCTTCCTCTCGCTCAAGCCAATTCCCGTGCTTTCGTGCGCCTGATGCTCGCCGGAGCAAGCGACGTCAAGCTCGACGGGCAGGGAAGGATACTGGTCCCGGATTATCTCCGCCACTATGCCGGACTCGCGAAACAAGCGGTCATCACCGGCCTTTATAACCGCATGGAGATCTGGAACGAAGCGGAATGGGAAACGTATAAGCAGAAAACGGAATCCGCGTCGGACGAGATAGCGGAAAAGCTGGGAGAACTGGGAATCTGATCCAATGACCCACATTCCCGTCCTTTTAAAGGAAGTTATCAAGGCTCTTGAGCCGAGACCGGGTGGGTTTTTCGTCGACGGCACTCTCGGAGCCGGTGGTCATGCCCGAGCGATCATCGAAAGAACAAAGGGCCGGGGGCTCTTCCTCGGTCTCGACTGGGACGAGAAAGCCCTCGAAGCCTTCCGCCCCGAGGTCGCGAACCGCGGCAACGTTATCCTAGCCCACGAAAATTACGCCAAAATACCGGAGCTGATGAAAAAACTCCAGACGCCGAAGATCGACGGCTTGATCCTCGATCTCGGTCTGTCATCGGACCAGCTCGAAAGTTCCGGACGGGGATTCAGTTTCCTGCGAAGCGAACCGCTCGACATGCGGTACGACCGGAGCGACGACGAGCGTCCGACGGCCGCCCAAGTCGTAAACAGTTTCAGCGAAGACGCTTTGACGGACATCATCTTCAAATACGGCGAGGAACGGTTCGCGAGGCGCATCGCAAAAAAGATAGTGGAAAGGAGGCAGCAGTCCCGCATCATGACGACCGACGAACTCGTGAAGGTCATCGAGAGCGCCGTGCCGGGGAATGGCCGCGGCAAGATACATCCGGCCACCAAGGCTTTCCAAGCGCTCCGGATCTATGTGAACGGTGAGTTCAAGAACCTCGAGGCGATCCTCGCCGCGCTACCGGACATCATGGCGGACGGCGGAAGAGCGGCGATAATTTCTTTCCATTCGCTCGAGGACCGCCTGGTCAAAAACTCTTTCCGGAACATCGTGACGGCGAAGAAAGCCGATCTCGTCAACAAGAAACCGATCTCTCCCGGTCCGCCGGAACTAAAAACGAATCCCCGCAGCCGTTCGGCCAAACTAAGAGCCATAAAATTCAAATAAATAAAACCCATGACAATTTTCAAACCAAATCTTAATAAAAATTCCACCCGATTCATCGTATTTCTCTTTCTTACTCTCCTTGTCGGTGGCGTTTTCTACGTTATCGAGTATAATTCTTTGGTAAACGCCCGTTATCAAGTGAATTCGCTAAAGGACCAAATAGCGTCCGCCCAAAGCCTGGGAACGTCCCTCCAGAACGATCTCTATCAAGCCACGGACCCGGTGAAATTGGAAACGCTGGCCGCGAAATATTCACTGACCCTCGATAACCGGCCGCAATACTTGCTCGCCGCACAATGGGTTTCCGATTCATCTTTCTAACAGTTTTCTTTGGACTCATTTTCGGCCTTTTAGGCCTCAATTTATTCCGCCTGCAGATCGAAAAAGGGAACTATTACTTCGCCCGCGCCGAAGCGCGCAACCAAGCCCTCGCCCAGTCTGACCTGGAGCGGGGGCAGATCTTCCTGACGGATCGGGACGACAATTCCATCCCGGCCGCAACGGAAGAACCGTATCCCGTGATCTACGCCGTACCGCAGGAGGTCGTTGATCCGTCATCTACGGCCGCCGCCTTGGCCCCGACGATCGGCTGGCAGCCCGATGCTCTGACTAAGGCCATTTCGAACCCTAAAAGCCTTTTCCGCATGCTGGTGGGAAAAGCGCCCCAATCCGAGGCCGATGCCGTGGCAAATCTGAACCTCAAGGGCATCTACACCGACGAAAAGAACTATCGCTACTATCCTTTCGGGAGTTTGGCCGCGCAAGTGATCGGTTTCGTCGGACTCAACAGTTCGACGTCCCAACCGGCCGGCCTTTACGGTCTGGAGAACTATTATGACGCGGAGCTCGCAGCGGGAGACGACATCCACACCACGATCGACCGGACGCTCCAGGCCCAGGCGGAAGACATACTCCAGAGGCTGGTCACCGATCACAACGCCGACGGGGGAACGATCATCATCGAAGATCCGAAAACTGGTGCCATTCTCACTTTTGCGAACTATCCGACCTTCGACCCGAACAACTACGCGAGCTCATCGGTTGGAACCTTCATCGATCCGGGAACGCAGTACTTCTACGAGCCCGGCTCGGTCTTCAAGCCGATCACGATGGCGATCGGCATGGACGCCGGGATACTCACCTCGAGCACCGTATATTCCGATCCCGGTTACGTCATCCTGAACGGGAAAAAGATCACGAACTACGACCATAAGGCTTACGGACCCGGCACGAGCATGACTGAGGTCTTGATGCACTCGATCAACACCGGAGCCGTTTGGGCGGAGCAGCAGATCGGAGACAAATTGTTCTCCCAGGGAGTCTTTAACTTCGGGTTCGGCAAGCCGACCGGAATCGATCTCCCGAACGAGATCCCCGGCCGGACGGTCAATCTGACGCGGAAAGGCGCGGAAAGCGTCGATTTCGCTAACGCCGCCTTCGGCCAAGGGATCGGGGTGACGCCGATCCAAATGGCGAACGCCTATGCCGCGATCGCGAACGGAGGGCTTTTGATGCGACCATATATCGACGCCTCTCTGGGTCCGGAAACCGTGCGCCGGGTCGTCGCGCCGGCGACGGCCGAAGAAGACATCACGATGATGATGGCGGCGGCCGAAAATGGCGGCGTCGCCAACATTCCGTCCTTCCACGTGGCGGGCAAGACCGGTACGGCCCAAATACCCGACCTGATTCACGGCGGCTATACCCAGGATTATATCCATACCTTCGCGGGCATGGTCCCGGCCACCGATCCGCGCCTCGTCCTGCTAGTGAAGTTGGACAACCCCCGCATCGGCGATCTGGCGGTTCTCACCGTCGTCCCGGCTTGGCAGAAGCTCGCCGAATTCGCCCTGAACTACTACAACATCCCGCCGGACAACCCCCAAAATCTGAAGACCTCCCCACCGCACGTCGGCAATTGGAAAACCGCCGGACCATAAACGAACCATGAAAACCACCATCTTAAACGGCATCGCCCGGGCGCTTAAACTGATCGCCCGCTTGACCATAATCAAATACAAGCCGGCGATCGTCGGCGTGACCGGCAACGTCGGCAAAACTTCGGCGAAACTCGCCACGGCGGCCGTGATCTCGCCCGACCGAAAGACCCGCGCCTCGGCCAAGAATTTCAACAACGAACTGGGATTGCCCTTGAACGTCATAGGCGACTTCGAATCGAGCGAGGGGATCGGCATCTGGCTTCGGGCGATAGGCTTGGGTATCAAGAACCTGATCTTCACGTCAGATTACCCGGAGGTGTTGGTTCTCGAATACGGCGTCGACCGGCCGGGGGATATGAGCTATCTCCTTAGCATCGCGAAACCCCAGATCGGCGTCGTCACCGCGATCGGGAAAATACCGGTCCACGTCGAGTTCTTCTCCGGTCCGGAAGGCGTCGCCAAGGAAAAATCCAAACTTGTCAGCTTCCTGCCGGCGACCGGTTTCGCCATCCTGAACGCCGACGATGACGTGGTCGCCAAGATGCGCGAACAAACCAGAGCTCACGTCGTTACCTTCGGGTTCAGTCCCAAGGCCGACATGCGCATCACTAACTTCCAGAACCGCTTCGATCCGGAAACAGGCGAAGCCGGAATATCGTTCAAGCTGAAATACGGCGGAAGCATGGTGCCGGTAAGGGCGAACGGCGTCTTCGGCAAGACCGCCGCTTACGCCTCGGCCGTCGGTGCCGCAACCGGTTTGGTCTTCGGGATGAACCTCGTGAAAATATCCGAGGCTCTTTCCCGCTACACCGGCCCGGCCGGCCGCCTGCGGGTCATACCGGGAATACGCGAAGCCATGCTCATCGACGACACCTACAACGCTTCTCCTCATGCGATGCGCGAAGCCCTGGAAACGCTCGGAGCGGTGAAGGCGAAAAGGAGGATCGCCGTTTTAGGCGACATGCTCGAGCTCGGGCACTACACCATGGAAGCCCACAAGGAGATCGGCAAGCAAGCGGCGAAAGTCGCCGATCTGCTCGTTACGGTCGGCCACCGGGCGAAGTTCATCGCCGAGGCGGCCGCCGGAGCGAAAATGCCCAAAAAAGACATCGCGGCGTTCGAATCCGTCTCCGAGGCCGGAGTTTATCTGGCCGAACGAATGAAGAAAGGGGACCTGGTCCTCGCAAAAGGTTCGCAGGGCGTCCGGATGGAAAAAGTGGTCAAGGCGCTCATGGCCGAACCGTTCCGGGCCAAGGAACTTTTGGTCCGCCAATCGCCGGTTTGGCTTGCGAAACCAGGACTCTACGAGTAAATTGGAAACGTAACGGCCCTATCGTCTAGTGGCTAGGACGGCGCCCTCTCACGGCGTAAACAGGGGTTCGACTCCCCTTGGGGCTGCTGAGTGGACTATGTAGCCCACCTCTGAAAAGAGGTGGGCTTTTCGTCTCCTATG
>CAYRVA010000003.1:0-15986 GCA_964427645.1 uncultured Candidatus Saccharibacteria bacterium
TGACTGCAGGGCTTACCCCAGTGGGTGGACGCAACCATCACTTTGGGGTTCTGGTAGGTGTTGAGCACGTGGGCACCGATCGTCAAACTGACGTTGGAGACCGTTACCGCCGAACCCGTGCCAGCCGTCAGAGTAAAGGATTTAACCTTTATGATCGTCTGGCCGGAGACGATGTTCGTCGTTCCGACAGCCGAGTTCAAACCGGCGGTCAAGAGGTTAGTCGTGGCCGTCAGAGTATTACCCGTGCTGTTCGAAGGCGTGATCGTCTGAAGCGAGGTGTAACCCTGCGCGCTCATATTGTTAATGGTCGCGCTGAGGTTCCCAGTGAACGACAAACCGACATCCGCGATAACGGACACCACGCGAGTGGTGTTCGCCGGGATGAGGTAGTTCAAGTTCGAGTACGGAGTGGTCGTCGCGCTAAGCGTCGACTGCGTCGTACCGATCTGGACACCCTGATCATCCACCACCTTAAGATTGGTGATGTTGGAGATCGTGCTCAGAACAGCGCTGATCTGCGTGAGCTTGACGGCTTCACCAGCAGCCGCGAAGTCAAACTTCGCGATCGTCTGGTTCGTACCGCCCGGCAAAACGTAGTTCACCGGAGAACTCGCATCCTTGGTGACCGTTAAGGTCCCCTGGTTCACGTTCACGTACGACATGTTCATCGGGAAGCTGTCGGTATTCATAGCCGGGAGGATCCCCATGTTGTACATCATGTCCATCGCCACAACATCGTAGTTGTGCTGGATAGACATCTGGAAGTAGCGGTTCACGCCACCCGTGATGTCGGCATAGAGGAAGAGCTGCGCGCTCTGGCCCGAAGTGAGCTGGAGCGGGCTCGCGCTCAAGTCGAACGTAGCCGTGTTACCGTTCAAGCTCGCAACGGTACCGATCAAAGTCGAACCATTGTAGAGCCGGAAATTGGAAACATCGTTCACGCCGACGCTGCCCGTTTCAGTGAACGTGAGGGACTTCACGGAGACGGCCTGGTTAGAGGCCTGGACCGTGAACTGGCCCACGTTGAACTGTTTCTGACCGGCATTCACGCTCAAGGCCGAAGCCGAGGTCGTGCCAGCAGAACCGTTCGTGATCGTCACGTAACCCAAGTTGGCCGGGCTCGCGAGAGTCAGGATATTACCCGCAACCGGGAAAGAACCCGCAACCGCCGCGCCACTAGCCGTGACAGCGCTCGCATTCGCGATGGAGAACTGATAAGTGCTCCCGATATTCACCGTGGAAGCGATGCTCACCGCCACCGTGATATCCACCGTCTGACCGGCGTTAACCGTGAAAAGACCAGCCGCGTTCGAGTACTGGATCACGCCGCTGTTCATACCGATGTTCGTCGCAACGATCTTGTTGCCGATCATCAAGTACGCGTTCGTGAGATCCTGGTCCGAGGACAAGCCACCGCGGTTGACGTTCAAACCGGTCACCGTGACCGTGTTCGCGCCAGCCGTGAAGTTAGCCCGGAGAACCGGGACGATCTCGAAGTGGGTCGTATCGGCATTCCGCGCGATGCTACCCGAAACCGGGCTGTCCGAAGCGAGAGAGACCGAAAGGCCGCTGCCCGAAGGAACAACCACCGTGCCGGTGCCAGTACCCGTTCCGGTACCAGTGCCAGCGCTAGACGCAACGTATGCCCGCGTCTTGGAGCCGAAGTAACCAGCGGCCGGGGAAATCCCGTTAGCTTTCTGGTAAGCCGCGAGGGCCGAAGCGGTCATAGAACCGAAATAGGCCGTCGGGGCAGAAACCTTGAGGTACCCGCCGTTGATCAACATCTGTTGCAACGCCGAAACGTCAGCTCCCTTGCTGCCCACGGTGAGGTCGCGGGTGTAGTTATAGGAGGACGAAACAACGGTGCTGCCGCCCTTAAGGGCGTTCAATTGTGCCGTCAAAGAGGCGATCTGAGCCATTAACTGGTCGATCGTCGCCTGAGACGTCTGTGCGGAGGCCGGCAAGATGGAACCAGCGAGCCAAACGGCCGTGGTCAAAGCCAAACCCACCGCGACAGCTTTTCGACTGAATTTACTCATTTCTGATTGTTAGGACGGATCTTTAGGGGCATCAATAAGTTGCTCGTCCTTATTTGAGCCTTTTTGATCCGTTTTGTTTTCGACAATTGTTGTGTGTTTTTCGACTGTTCAGCTTAAGTTTCGCTTAAGCCGCCGACCTTTTATTTCCGGAAAACCTGGTCCCGCCGCCTTTCGACCCCCGCCTAGAGTGAGGACTAAGCGGCGGAAGCAGAGCGGAATCGGCTGTTAATATCTAAATTTAAAAGTCCCGCTTGGAAGTAGGACTTTAACGGACGGAAAAGCTTTGATTGAATTAACCGCCGCCATTCCCCGAGCAAAGGAATAAGCAACGCTTAATTCAACCAAAGGCGTTTCCCTACCCGTTAGCAAGGCCTCACTTCCCAGCTAACTTGTCTTAATTATACCAAACTACAGGAAACTCTCGGTAAAATCAACCCTTTGGTTTCAATGAATATAACGAACGGGTAATTAGCCTGTTACTATGGCAAGCGGCATATCCGCAGGGCAAAAATAAGGAATTTACTGTAAAACCCAGGGAACGACCGCAAAAATAAGCACTAAAAATACGGTGAGGACGGTGATATCTCTGAAAATACGGCCCGTGTCTAGAAACCCTCGGAAATAGCCGGCGACCACGTCTTTCAAGATAACGAAAACCAGGGTCAGGACCGCTGCGGCGTTCAAGAAACCGAGAGGAAGAAAGACCAGGACAGCGGCCATCTCCGCCAGGATCAAACCGCCGCCCGAAGATACCAAGCGCTCCCGCCGTGCGAATCGGTCCGAGACCGACCTGAAAGCGCCGCGAACGAGGATGAACGAGGCGAAAAAGACGGCCACGATAAGGCCGAGATCCCCCCAAAAGGACATAGTCCGGACACCCGAGAAAAGATAAAAGAGCAGCACGGCGCAGGCGGCAAAAAGGCCGGTTTCGCCGACGCTGCCGACCAACGGCCGGTCGGACCAAATAAGCCGTACGTCTCCGATCCAAACATAGAGCAATAAGGCGTAAACGACGGCCGCAGTGTAAAAACCGGGACCGAAAGATACCGTCCCGGCCGCGATCGCCCAAAGGGTGAGCAGCCAAAAGTAAGAGCGCCGGTCCGTCCTTTCGATTCCCTCGGAAAAATAGATCCAGGAAGAGGCGCCGAGAAAAACGACGATGCCCCAAAAAGAAAAGCCGATAAGGCCGGAGAAAAGGAGGGCGACAAAACCGACGAGGGGTTTAAAGAGCGACCGCCACCCGGTTTTCGCGATCAAGGACGATAGTAGCTTTTTCGCCATCTTTAAGAAGGCCTCCCACGATCTTTTCCGCCAAGGCATCGACGATTACCTTTTGAATCAGCCTTTTAATCGGCCGCGCGCCGTAGTTAGGGTCGAATCCGTTCTCGACAAGGTATTTTTTGACCTCCGGTTTGATGGTGAGGGTGATACCCTTCGAGGCTAAACGCTCTTTCACCTCTTCGAGTTGGATGTCCACGATACTCTCGATACTTCGGGGCGTCAGGGCGTTGAAGATCACGATCTCATCCAAGCGGTTCAAAAACTCCGGCTTGAACGTGTCACGGAGCGATTCCATGACGCGGCCACGAAAGTTCTCCTCCTTTTCCTGGAATTCTTTCCCGTCCTCGCCGAACTTGAAACCCAGGCCGGACATCTCCCGGAAGTACTCGCTCCCGACGTTCGAAGTGAGAATGATGACGGTATTTTTGAAATTGACGGTTTTGCCTTTGGCGTCGGTGAGACGACCATTGTCCAATATCTGAAGCAGGAGATTGAAAACCTCCGGATGCGCCTTTTCGATCTCGTCGAAGAGAACCAGGCTGTAAGGCCGGTGACGCACGACATCGGTGAGCTGGCCGCCTTCCTCATAACCGACGTAGCCAGGCGGCGATCCGATAAGGCGGGAAACGGCGTGGCGTTCCATGTACTCCGACATATCGATCCGCACCAAGGATTTCTCGTCGTTGAACATGAACTCGGCCAAAGCCCGGGCGAGCTCGGTTTTGCCGACGCCCGTCGGCCCCAAGAACATGAACGACCCGGCCGGCCGGTCTTCGTCGGCGAGTCCGGCCCGGCTGCGGCGCAGCGATCGCGCGACAGCGGCAATGGCTTCGTTCTGGCCGACCACCCGTCCTTTCAAGACCTCTTCGATCCGGCCGAGCTTCTGCATTTCAGACTCGAGCATGCGTGAGACGGGTATTCCCGTCCAACGGCTCACGACCGCGGCAATATCCTCTTCATCCACCACCTCCTTAATAAAACGTTTTTCGCCCGCCCCCTTCCCGGAAGTCCGCCGGCTCGCAGATTCGGCCTCGGCGTACTTTTTCTCCGCCCTGGGAAGCTCGCCGTAACGGATAGCTGCTACGCGGTCAAAGTCCCCTTCCCGCTCGGCGGTCTCGGCCTCATGTTTCAGATCCTCGATCGAACGCCGGAGACCGTGCAGATCATGGATACCGATCTTCTCGGCCGACCACTGCTTGGTCAGTTTTTCGTTTTCGGTTTTCAATTTCTTCAGTTGAGCTTCTACCGCCTTGAGGCGTTCTTGTTTTCCTTTGGCCCGGCTCTTTTCCTTGAGGAGGGCGGAACGTTCCACCTCGAGACGGGTGATCTCGCGGCGGACGCGCTCGATCTCGGAGGGAATGCTATCGGATTCTAAACGCCGGGCCGCTGCTGCTTCGTCGATCAAATCGACGGCCTTGTCCGGTAGAAAACGGTCGGTGATGTAGCGGGCGCCCAGATTCACGGCGGCAACAAGCGCGTCATCCGTGATCTTCAAGCCATGATGCATTTCATATTTTTCCTTGAGGCCGCGCAGAATGGCGACGGAATCGTCGACCGTCGGCTCGTCGACGTAGATCGGCTGGAAGCGCCGTTCCAAAGCCGCGTCCTTCTCGATGTATTTCTGGTATTCCTTGAGCGTCGTCGCGCCGATCGCGTGGAGCTCTCCTCGAGCCAGAGGCGGTTTCAGGAGGTTTGAGGCATCGAGCGCTCCTTCGGCCGTCCCGGCGCCGACGATCATGTGGATTTCGTCGATGAAAAGGATAATTTTGCCCTCCGAACGCTGCACTTCTTTGAGGAAGGCCTTGAAACGGTCTTCGAACTCACCGCGGAATTTCGTCCCGGCGATCAAGGACCCCAGATCCATCATTACTAGCTCTTTGTTCTTCAGCGATTCAGGAACGTCTCCGGCGACGATACGCTGGGCAAGACCCTCGACGATCGCGGTCTTCCCCACGCCCGGCTCACCTATCAAAACCGGGTTGTTCTTCGTTCGACGGGAAAGTATCTGCATCAAGCGCCTAAGCTCTTCCTCGCGGCCGATCACGGGATCCAGTTTCCCCTCCCGCGCTTTTTCGGTGAGATTCACGGCGTATTTTTCAAGAACTTGAAACTTGCTTTCGGGCGTTTCGTCCGTCACCCGCGTTGCACCCCGCAATCCCGCGAGGGTCTTCATCAAAGCGTCACGGCGGACACCGAAGCGGATAAGGATCTCCTGGGCTAGGGACGGCACTTCCAAAACGGCGAGAAGCAGGTGCTCGCAAGAAATGTATTCGTCTTTGGCCTTCAAGGCGATCTCGCCCGCCTTATCCAAAATGCGCATCAACTCCTGGGAGAGATAAAGCTGGCCGACCGCGCCGCTGCCGGTAACTATTTTCGGGAGCCTCTCGAGCGCTTGAGCCGTTTCCCTCTCGAGATCGGCGACGTTGACGCTCGTCCGCACGAGGAGCGGTCGCACGAGCGTTTGATCATCGTCGAGGAGCGCGAGGAGCAAGTGAAGCGCCTTAAGCTCGCCGCTCCCGTATTTGGCCACGAGCTCTTGGGCTCCTTGCAAGGCTTCTTGGGCCTTAATGGTGAATTTTTGGAAATTCGGCATTTATTTGATTATAAGCGATTATAGGTCCCTTGGACACGATTAGCAAGCTCACAATGTGAGCGCTAATTAGTATTTAGTATGTAGTATTTGGTATTCAGTATACGAAATACTAAATACTGTAGGCTAAATACTTATCGGAGGCTCGCCGGTAGCTCGCCGAGCGTTACCGAGATGTTCAAAACCTGGCTTCCCCGTTGAACCTTGAGGTTTAAGGTGTCGCCTACGGAATGATCCGCGATAAAACTCGAGAGGGTGTTCGTCTGGTCGATGTCCGTTCCGTTCACGGAAAGGATGATATCTTCGGCTTGGAGCCCCGCTTTCGCGGCCGGCGAGTCGGGCATCACGGCCGGACCGGAGTCGTCGCCCCGAAGGAGAGCGCCGTGCGTCACCGAAAGGTTCTGCTGCTTCGCGATGTCGGGTGTCACCGTCAAATACCTGACGCCGAGATAAGGGGCCTTGATCGAACCGGTCTTTTCGACGGAAGAGATATCTCCTTTGGCCTGGTTGATAGGTATGGCGAAACCGATATTCTGCGCCCCTTGAGCCAGAGCGGTATTGACTCCGATCACGTCCCCGTTCAGGTCGAGGAGCGGTCCGCCGGAGTTCCCGGGGTTGATGGCCGCGTCGGTTTGAATGACTCCCGAAATATTTTCAGACCCGTAGGTCGCCCCCGAAGCGGTGATGTCCCGCGAAAGGCCGGAGATAACGCCGACCGAGACGGTGTTCTGGAATTGGCCCAGAGCGTTCCCGATCGCGATCGCCGTTTGGCCGAGCTCGATAGAACCGGAGTCGCCCAGGGTCACGGTCGGCAAACCGGCGGCTGCTATTTTCAAGACGGCGATGTCGCGGTTCGGATCGCGGGCCAGAACTTTCGCATCGTACTTTTTGCCGCTATTCAAAAGGACGGTGTAGGTCGCGTTCGTATCCGAAACGACATGTTTGTTGGTCAAAATGAGGCCGTCCGAAGAGATGATGAATCCACTTCCGCCGCCGACCTGCTGGGGGGCGGTACCGGTCTGGGACGGCTGAGTGATGTTTAGGTTTCCGCCGAAGAACTGCTGGAACTCCGGTGGCAAGTTGGATAACGTATTATAAGGACACTGCTCGACGACCGGCAGGTCTTTGGTGATCACGATCGAGACGACGGCGGGTGCCGCTTTTTTCACGGCATCGATCACCGCCTGTTCGTAAGAATCTCGCGAGACGTAGGGCGAGGCTTTTTGGGTGACCGGGGCCGTCGAAGAGGCCGGGTTACCGGTGATGAAGTCCCAAATGTTGCCGAAGAAATCGGCCTTGGCCAAGGAAGCGGTCGCGAGCGAACCGATAAAGCCTCCGACTAGGGCCGAAACAACGACGATGACCGATATTTTTTTCGAGAGATCGGACATAGAAACCTATTGCGCGTTCAAGAAAGAAAACCCTTCAGGCGCTTCAGTTAATATACGATCCGGCGGGAAACGCTGGTGCAATCACTTTATCTCGTATTGGAGAGTGACGGAAACGTCCACTTCCTGGGAACCTGGTTCGATGGCCGGAGCAGGAACGGCAACACCGCCCATACCGAGAGTCGCCGATTTGACCGCGTAGTCGTACATCGGCTGCATGCCGCCGCGGCTCTCGCTTATGGAGAGCAGGCGGCCGACGCTGAAGCCGGCTTCCTTGGCGATCGTTTGAGCCTGCACTTGGGCCTTGCTGATCGCATCGGCCCTAGCCTCGGCCTCGACCGAAGTCGGATCGTCCATCGTGAAGTTCAATGAAGAAACCGTGTTCGCGCCGTTTTGGACGACGCCGGAAAGGATCTCGCCGATCTTCGAGAAATCGCGCACTTTAATGTCGACGTTCTGCGTCACGGTGTAACCGACGATCTCCGGTGCCGGGCACGGCTGGACGCTGCTCAAGGGAGAAGCGCAGTAAGTGTAGCGCGGCGAAATGTTGTAACCGCTCGTTTGGATGTCCTTGCTTTCCACCCCCTCGCTCTTTACGAAGTCTATCGCTTTATTCATGGCGTTCGTATTCTTGGTTTGGAGCGAACCGAGATCGGTCCCGCCCTGCGTGACGACGCTAAAATTGAATTCGGCGACGTCCGGGGCGCTGACCGCCTTGCCGCTCGCCGTAACATAAAAACTGCGATAGGACGACGGTTGAACGGCCGAACCGTAGGTTCCGGCCGCGGAAAGCGCGGCGTAACCGACCGCCAAAATTCCGACGATTATTGCTACAGAGAGGTAGCTCCTCATTTTCTCGTTGTTCATTATTGAATTATAACACTTTCCCGATCCTCGAAAGCCCTTCGTCGATATCGCTTTTCGTCGTGGGGAGGCCAAAACTGAACCTAACGCTTCCCCTTATTCTTTCGCCGGGAAGACCGATCGCTTGGAGTACATGCGAAGGCGTAAAGGCCCGGGCGGTGCAAGCCGAGCCGGACGAGGCGGCCACGCCGGCCATATCCAATTCGGTAAGAAAGTCACCGGCGTATTTGTCCGGAAAGTAAACGTTCAATATGTGCGGCGCTTCCGCCTCGCCGTTCACCGCCACCCCGGGGGCTATTTTCATTAGCCCCTTGAGAAAACGCTTCTTGAGCGTCTCCACTTTAACGGCGTTCTTCTGGAACGCGGAACGGCACTTCGTCATCGCTGCAGCGAAACCGACGATGCCCGCGACGTTTTCCGTTCCGGAACGCAGACCGAACTCTTGACCGCCGCCGGTAATGACGGGGACCAAGGACTCGATGTTTTTGACGTAGAGCGCTCCGACGCCTTTCGGCCCGTAAACTTTCTGCGATGAGAGCGTCATTAGATCGACGCCCAGGGCCTCTGCGCTACAGTCGAAATAGACGGGCGCTTGAGAAGCGTCGGTGTGTATTAAGGGGAATACAGAATTACGAATAGAGGATAGAGAGCTACGTTCGTTTCTTAATTCTCTATTCTTGATCCTCAATTCTTCGCGGAAATTGCGAACGATTTTCGCAATTTCAGCGACAGGCTGGACCGTGCCGATCTCATTCTGGACGTACATTACGGAGACCAAAGCAGTGCGCTCATCGAGCGCGGCTTTTAGGTCCCGCAAATCTATGATCCCGTTCTTGCTGACCGGCACTTCGACTGTTTCAACGCCATCTTTTTCCAGGTCGCGGGCCGTATCGAGCACCGACTCGTGCTCGATCGCGGAAACGACCAGCTTCGGCCTGATCCCCGGGTTTTTAGACTTGAACTTCTTAACGACGCCGCGCAAAGCCAGATTGTTGGCTTCGGTGGCCGATCCGGTGAAAACGATCTCTCGAAACTCGGCACCGACCGCTTTTGCGATCTTCTCACGCGCCAGGTCCACCGCCGCCATCGCCTCCTGCCCAAAAAAGTGAAGCGAACCGGGATTGCCGAACTTCGAAGAGAAATACGGCTTCATTGCCAAAAACACCACCGGGTCTACCGGAGTAGAAGCGGCGTAGTCAAGATAGATCCTGCGCATAGGAATAGAGAATACAGAATAGAGAATACAGGAAACGTTCCGTCCGTCCAGTATTCTTTATTCCCTATTCTGTATTCTTTTGTCTTTCTTCTTTTTCCACGATCTTCGCAAAATCGAAGCCGCGGAAGATCAGGAGCAAAACGAGCATAAGAAGCGTCGCCACGACCGCGAAAGCGATGAGACCGACGCCCGAGAGAACGCCCACGGCCGCTACGAACCAAATCGTCGCCGCGGTCGTGACGCTCCTCACATGCGTTCCTTGTTTCACGATGATGCCGGCGCCCAAAAAGCCGATACCGACGACGACGTTAGCGATCACGGCCAAAAAACCACTGTTCCGCGCGATCACGTCGGCGAGGTTCCCCGTCCCCTCGGAAATAATGTAGGGCAGCATCAACCCGACTATGGAAAATATGGCCGCGCCGGCCGCGACGAGCATGTCCGTCCGGACGCCCGCTTCCTTTCCGATGGACTCCCGCTCCAAGCCGATGAGAAAACCGAGGACGACCGCCACGACGAGCCGGAGTATCATTTGATCGATAGTGAGCATTTCTATAAGTATATAGTATTTGGCATCCAGTATTAAGTATATGATGGATGCTCCTCGTTCTGGCCGGCCGCGTGGTTAACCGCCCGGGCGAGAGCGAAAAGCAAACTCGAGAGTCGGTTCAAAAATTTCAGGAGTTCGGGAGAAAGAGATCTCTTTTCACCGTAAACGACGGCCGATCGTTCTACCCGGCGGGCGACGGCCCGGGCCAGGTCTAGATCGGCGGCCAAGCGCGTGCCGCCCGGCAGGACGAATTGCTTCAGGGCCGGAATTTCTTCGTCTAATTTTTGTATCTCCCGCTCCAAAAACTCCGTGTGGGCAACGCTCATCTTGTTGATCGGTTTTATTTCGTACCCAAAACCGACGGCCGCCACCTCCGCTTGAGCGACAAAAAGGGTCTCCTGGACGCACCTCAAGACCGGGTCGAAACCGGACGAGGTCGTCCGGCAAACGCCGATAGAAGAGTTGAGTTCGTCCAGGTTGCCCAAGAGTTCGAAAAGCTGATCGCTTTTCGGTAACTTTTTGTCGCCGAAAAGGCTCTCGCCTCCGTCTCCGCGGCCGGTGTAGAAAACGGTCCGCATTTCACCACGGGAATCTTTTGCCCTTGAACCAAAACTGGCCGGTGTCTTTGTTCGTCGTCGCGAAACCGTAGATATCGTTCGCTGCTTCTTCGGGCGTAAGATCCGCTTCTTCGCCGCCCATGTTCGTCTTAACCCAGCCGGGATGGATCGATGAAACGACTATCTTTTCTCCCAAGCGGTTCGCAAGCGTGCGTGTATACATATTGATGGCCGCCTTGGATATCTTGTAAGCCGGGTAATAACCGAAAAAATGACTTTCGAATCCGGCCTCGTTCAAAGAGCCGGCGGAGGACGACGTATTCACAATGTGGCCTCCGTCGTTTACGAGGGTCAATATTTGTTCCGTGAAATCTATCGTCCCAATCAGGTTCACCTCCAGGGTTTTCCGCAGCTTTTCTATCACTACTTTCGTTTCGTCCTCGTCAAAAAGGGCGCCGGCGTTATTGTGCAGGATATCTATCCTCTTACCGAATCCGATTATCTCTCCGGCGCATTTTTTGATGCTCGCCGGCGAGGAAAGGTCCAATTGAAATATTTTTAAATTCTTGTCGCTGAAATCGGCGTCGCCCGAGACGGACGTACCGATGACGAACCATCCTTCGCCCAAATACTTTTCCGCCAAGGCTTTGCCGATACCGCGGCTCACGCCTGTTATGAGAACTGTCTTCATTGGGTGCCCGGAGAGAATCGGACTCTCGATAGCGGTTCCACAAACCGCAGTTTTACCACTAAACTACGGGCACCATACTGGAGCAAGATTACGCTTTATGCAATGCAATATTCAATTCCCGCCTTGCTTCCTCATAATGATGTACCAGAAAATGACAATTATGGCAAAGCCAAATTAAGTTACCCAAATCATTGTTGCGCTTGTTTCTATCCAAATGGTGTACTGCCAAAACTCTCTTATCGGTAGCATGGCAAATCTTGCAAATTGCCGGAACCTTCTCACGCAATAAAACGCTTTTGTAAGCGGATTTACCATCTTTCCAATTGGCATGCTTTGGGCCAACAAACACAGAGTTTCTCCATTTAGTCTGGCATGACTTCGAGCAAAAAAACTTACCACTTTTAGATCTAGTAAGTAGCTTTTGCGGTTTATACGATTCCTTACCGCAAATGGAACACCCCACAATCTTACCATTCTTGCGTCCTTCATACTGACATTTCCTTGAACAGTACTTTCCGAAACCTCTCTTAAGCCAAAAAGGCTTGACGTAGAATGTCTTACCGCAAACCCGACACCTCACGTCCGGCATACTTAACAAGCATAAGACCGCTCTGCACTTCGTTAAACAACGGGTTTCTGCCTTATCCACAGCACACAAGATAAACCTTAACTGGGCTATAATACGGCTATGCCAAAATATATCACCCATCTCAAAGGAAAGAGGGAGGTGGCGGACGGCACGATGGCCTTTTTAATAGAAAGGCCGGCGGGATTCGTCTTCAAGGCCGGCCAAAACGCCGATTACGCTCTTTTGAACGTACCGCAGGAAAAATTGGACGCGGAAGGAGCGACCCGGACGTTCTCTTTTGCGAACGCTCCCTCGGAACCGGACATTATGATCGCGACGCGGATGCGCAACACGACCTTCAAGAACATCTTGAAAGAAATGCCGGAAGGATCCGAAATCCAGATCGACGGCCCGTACGGTAACATGACGCTCCACTCGAACGTGTCCCGCCCTGCCGTAATGCTCGCGGGCGGCATCGGCATCACGCCTTTTCGGAGCATTATCGTCGAAGCGGCGACTCAAAAACTGCCGCACAAAATATTTCTCTTTTATTCGAACCGCGCGCCGAAGGATGCGGCTTTTTTGGACGAGCTCGAAGAGCTGGAAAAAATGAACCCTAACTTCAAACTTGTCGCCACAATGACGGACGATCCCTCGTGGCCGGGCGAAAAGAGCTATATCACCAAGGAGATGATCGAAAGATATGTTTCTCCTCTATCCCCCATACTCTCCTCTGTTTTCTATTTAGCCGGACCGCCTGTAATGACCTCCGCGATGCACAAGATGCTGAACGACCTCGGCGTTATTGACGACGACGTCCGAATGGAGGAATTCGCCGGTTACTGAAGCTACTGAATTAGTATGTAGTATCTGGTATTTAGTATTTAGTATCCGCCGTCACATACAAAATACTACATACCATATACAAACTACCCGATAACGCGAGGCGGGTTTTCCTTGATCGCTTCTCCTATCAACCTCTCCATAATCTCGAGCGCCCGCAGTTTGTTTTCCTCCTGGGAGCGGTTCTCGTCGTTCGTGATCTCGAGCTCGCCTTCTTTCGTAATGCGGTGGGCTAATTTCTCACGGACCAGTTTCTTTTGGTGGTCGTTCAATTTTAGTTCGTCCACCCTGGCCCATAAATGCACTTTCGTGGAGCGACGATTGAGATTTTCCCCGCCGGGACCTTCGGAACGAACGGCTTCGAAACGAATTTTGTCTTCATCGACGAAATTTGCCATATGGTAATATTTTAGGGTAGCTTCTTTCCTATGACCAGCATCCTCGGCTCCGTCGGCGATTGGCTCATCGCTTATCCCGCCTGGACCCATTGGATCATCGCCGCCGGCGCCTTTCTTCAGGGGGAGATAACCGTTTTCGTCGGCGTTTATTTGATCGTGAACCACAGCTTGAGCTGGGGTGATTTTATCTTTCCGTTCGCCGCGGGCGTCATCGGGACCGACTTTCTTCTTTATTTTGCCGGCCGTCTTTTGCGCGGCACCCGCTTCGGCTGGAAATTCTACCGGCGGCGGCTCAAGGAAAACCGCCGGGCTCAAGCCTACTTTTACTACGTCCGCGAGAACACCCGGAAGGTCTTGATCGCTTCGAAATTCCTCCTAGGGGCGAATCTTTTCACCGTCCTCTCGATCGGTTGGGCCAAGACGAAATTCAAGAAGTTCTTCGGCGCCCAGATCGGCGGGTTTCTGCTCTGGTTCCTCACGATGACCGCCGTCGCCTATTTCCTCGATTCCGGGCTTTATTACCTCCAGTCGGCCAAGATCTTCCAGCAAGCGGAGTATTTGATCCCGATCGTCATCGTCATCATCTTCGGCGGCGAGTATCTTTCCCGCCGCGTCTTTCGCGGCGCCGCTTCGATCGCCGAGCGCGCCAAAGAACTCGGCAGCAAGGTCTCCGGAGAAGGAGAGAAGGAAGACGAAGGACTTTTCGACGAAGAAAACTGAGCTACAACAACTTATTCACCTTGGCGGCCACTATGAAATCGTTCTCCGACAGGCCGCCGATCGCGTGCGTCGAAAGCTGGAGCTTCACCACGTTATAGAAAACATAGATGTCGGGATGATGGTCCTCGGCGTTCGCGATCTCCGCGACTTTCTCGACGAAAGCCATTGAGCCGCGGAAATCCGGGAATTCAAAATCGCGGCCGATGCTAAGCTGCCCTTTCTTCGCATCCTGCATCAGGCGCCAGCCGGGTACGTGCTGCATCATAATTTCCGCCTCTTTCTTCGTGAGAGGGGCGGTTCCACCCTCGCACGGTACGCAATGTTTTTGGGTTAGGTCCATGAGCTAATTATATATATTCAGGTGATACACTTAAACCAAAGGTCGAAAAGAGAGAGGTTTAATATGAAGAGAATTATTTTAGGGTTGTTGATCGGGGTTGCATTGCTACCGGCAGTTTCTTTCGCTCAAACAACCACAACGCCACCGCCAATGGGCGGCTGCATGGTCTTGGCCACACAACAAGACACGACCCAGTGCATCTACAACGCCTTTTTGGCCCTGACCGACCGCGTTTCAACGCTCGAGAAACGGGTCAATATGCTGACGCCTCCCGGAACGATCGTGATGCCAGTCACGCCTCATCCGACTGGAACAGTGACAGTGCCGGTTTCGGGCAATCAACAATCCGCGAATCAGAGCAGCCAAACAACGCAGGCGCCGGCGGCGAAGCAAACCGCTCCGGCCCAACAAACGCCAACGGCAAAGCCGAAGATCGTTACCATAATCCCCTGCAGCGATAACTGTCCGAACATTAAGCCGGTCTATGTTTATGACGGCGTAACGGATAAGAGCTCATGCGACGGATTGGGTGGCACTTTCGATAGTTATTTCAACGGCTGGACGATGAAGATGGTCTATTACTGCACCGTCAACCCCCAACCAAGTTCAGGCGGACAAACGCAATCATCGTCGCAATCCCCGAGCGTCACTAACATCGCCCAGGGGGCCAGCAGTCAAGGCGTTCAAACCATTCAACAATTCTTACAGGCCGAAGGGTCGTTCACATACCCAACTGTGACCGGCTACTACGGGACGATCACCAAAAACGCCGTGGAAAACTTCCAGCAAAAGAACGCTCTTCCGGTGACCGGCATCGTCGATCAAGCAACGCTCCAGAAGATGAACGCTTTGGTGCCCCAAGTCGCTCCGACGCTTCAAACAAGCATCCAAAGCATAATGACTCAGGGGCAGTAAGTCCTGATCAAAATCGAGAAAAATTTGAAATGCGCCCATTTCGGGCGCATTTCAAATTTGTGCCGCGGGAGGGAATCGAACCCCCGACAGTTGCTTCTTCAGAGCAATGCTCTGCCACTGAGCTACCGCGGCAAGCGGTGAGTGGAACGGACACTAAGTGTCCGTTTCCGAGCCGCGCCGCTGCGGATGGGCTCACAGCGCTCATACCACGGCAAACGGCGAATTTCCTCTTTAGAACTGCCTCAATTATAATCAGAAAGACTTGAATGGCACAAGAACAAACGCTTTTAGAGGTCAAAGACCTTTCCGTCACGCTCGACGGCCGGAAAATAATTAATGGCATCTCTTTCGAGCTCAAACCACAGGAGGTTTTGGCCGTTATCGGACCGAATGGCGCCGGCAAATCGGTTCTTTTAAGGACCCTCGTCGGCATCAACAAGAGACGCACCGGCGAGATAAGCTTCGCGCCGGGGGCGAACATCGGTTATCTCCCCCAGCGTTTTCACGTCGACTTCTACCTGCCGATGACAGTGAAGGAGTTCCTGAACCTGAAGCCGAATCACAAGTATTCCCTGGAAGAGGTCTTAAGCCTCGTCGAAATACCGGAGGCCTGGCTCGATCAAAACCTGGCTACGTTCTCGAGCGGCCAACTTCAAAAAATCCTTCTTGCCTTCGCCATCGTCGACCAGCCCAAGATCCTCCTTTTCGATGAACCGACGGAAAACGTGGACATCGTTTCCCAGGAATCGGTCTATGACCTGCTGCATCATTTGCAGGACAAGCTGGGTATTTCAATAATCATCGTCTCCCACGACCTGAACGTCGTCTACAAATACGCAAATACGGTCCTTTGTCTCAACGAAAAGATGCTCTGCTACGGCGAACCGATCTCTGCGCTGACCAACGAAACACTCTCGCAGCTCTATGGCGACCACGCCTTCTTCCACCACCATCATTTCGGCGAACATCATCACGATGCAGAGCGCGATCACTACCATGAATGACGTATTCACCCTGACCTTAATA
>CAYRVA010000004.1:0-15450 GCA_964427645.1 uncultured Candidatus Saccharibacteria bacterium
CTTGAAAAGCTCCACGGCCTCTGCTTCCTCGGCCTTGCCGTAAATATCCTTTTTCAGGAAATTGTGTTTGACCTTGCCCAGAAACCCGGCCGCTTGCCTTTCCTTTTCCACGCGGGCGAAAGCCGCCTCCCGGATCTTTCCGTAGCTGATCTGATTGAAATTTTCCATGACGATCGCCTTCTGGCCGTTCGTCAGGTCCTTGAAGCCGTCGATCTTCTCCAGTTCCTCGGTTTTGATGTGGTATCGGGAGGTGAAGCGGTTGAGCGCCGCAGCGAAAGATTTCTCCTCGTTTTTATCCTCCTTGCTCTCTTTTTTCTTTCCTTCCCAGTCCTCTACCTTCGGTTTGGGCACCTCCGCCAGTTTATTTTCAGCCGCTTTTTCGCCGGATGCGGCTCCGGCCGCCGTTTTGAGCGGTTGGCTTTCCGTCGTCTGTTCGGCGGCAGGCTGTGCTCCGCCGGCCTTGCCGGCGTTCAGGCGTTCTTTGAGCGTTTTCGCCAGCTCTTCGATCGGAGTTTTCTCCATTTCCTCTTCGGAGAACTTGTATTGGCGCAGGACCTCTTTCATGCTTTCCGGCACCTCGGCCAGACGGCCGTACTTGCCGACTTCCGCATTGTTCACGATCGCTTCGGCGCGTTTTTCGAGATTCGGCGGCGCGGTCGGTCCCGTTTTGTTTGCCTCGGGAGAATTGTCGGCGTCCGGGGTTTTGGGCGCCTCCGGTGGAGGCGTCGGATTTTCCGGCGCGTTTTTGATATCCTCCCATTCACCTCCCCCTCCAACGAATTTTTCCATTGATAAAATTATATCACAATTCGTGATTATTGACAATCAAGCGGAGTTTATGGCTTAACTTATCTATTCGAAAACGAGTACGGCCGCCGCGACGACCGTCGTCCAGACGCCGTCTTTATGTCCTTCGGCCGATTGGGTGATATTCGTGGTCCGGAATATCTTCCCGGAGGCCTTATAGGCCTGTTCCCGCTCGTCCCAGGCGGCGTTAGGGTCGAATTCGAGTCCCAGGATGGAAGCAAGCATGGTGGCGGCCAGATCTTCGGCATATTCCCCCGCCTTCTCTTCCGTTTCGCCGAAAGCGTGGTGCTCGGAAAGGTAGCCGTGCTGGTTCGGATCGGATGGCTGGGCGAGACCGATAGACGAAACGACGAGTCGGTTCGGCTCGTTCGTAGCGCTCCGGGCCATGACGCAAAAAACCACTTGGCCCGGCTGGAGGAGCTTTTTCCCTTCCTCTTTTGAAACCCGCTTGCAGTTCGGCGGGAAGATCGAGCTCACCTGGACAAGGTTGTACTCGGCGATACCGGCGTCCCGAAGAGCCATCTCGAAAGACTGCAGATATTCTTTGTGCCTGCCCACGCCTTTGGTGAAGAACATCCGCTTGGGAACCAAATTATTCACGAAGGTTATTATACGAAATTCACTTCCGCCAAAGGTGTGGAAAAGATCCAGCGCCTCCTATTCTAACGGAAGCGGGGCGCCGATCTTATCCGTGAACTCTTTCGGATACTTAAACTGGAGCAGCCGGGCGGCTTCCTGCGGCGCGAACCAGGCGTATTCGGTATGTTCGTCGCTGATTCGGATGGGCTGGTCTTCGCCCAGATCGCATCGGTATACGGAAAGTATCAAGCCGACGTCGCCGCCGTCCTTGAGAGGTATCCTCAAAGGAGAGATCACCATCGCGAGCGGGCGGAATGCTCCGACCGATGTTATGCCGGTTTCTTCTTCCAGCTCGCGGCGCAGGGTCCCTTCGACCGTATCCCCCTTGCGGATTCTCCCGCCCGGAATATCCCAATACGGGCCGTCTTTGTGATCGCGGAGGATCTTTGTGTTGACCTTGAGCAATAAATACTCGCCCACTTTATTTTTCAGGAGCGCTTTGACGCCGAGATGGAAGCAGTCTTCGTTCATAACGAATTCCTGGTTTTTTTCGTGCACCCTAGTGGACGATGTTAGAACTTTTTTCAGGGACAAGTTGAAGAACGGTGAGTCCCCTACTTGAAGTATGTGACCATGGTACAGGAGGGATATTCACAATTAAAGGTAGGAGAAAGTGACGGAAGAGGAATAAGTGTTCTTACCCATCTTCTTCCTTCCTTTCAGATACCGCATACCAAATAGCAATGCCAGCAAACATTACTTCGAAAAATGCTGCCGTTTTATCTGGTCCTTTAACAATCTCATAGTCGCCGACACATTCCCCATCTCTTGTTTGTTGCGTACATTCAGAATGATATAGGCTTGTGAGGGAAAGATACGCTCCAACTAATAATGCGCCTGCGATCCCGCCAGCAAGCGCGCGATTCAAACGATCATTCGCCGCCGCATCCATATCCAAACCACTTCCCCAATACCGCAGAATCAGCCACAGTAATACGGGCACAATTACCAGGAAAGCTAAATCGACTGCTATTCCATAAAATGCCAGCGGATGGAAGATGAGCAGGATGACTACGGCCGTGGTTACTATAAAAGTACGGTTCGTTCGGCTTAAACCGTACTCCCGTTTTGGTTCTTTCGGATCTTCTGCCATAAGGAAGGCTATGGTTGGATCGACCGTGAAATCGGTAGCGTGGATTTACCGTAGGCTAGCTTATAATATTCCACGAGTCTCACTCCATCGATGAGCTCTATCCTGGGGTTCCCCTCCGCAGCTTTCTCCGCCATGATGGTGAAATTTCCGGTCGTTACAAAGAATCCTTTTTCGGCCGGATCGTTGACGTTGGTAACCGCACCCAAGAAATCCCTCACGTCGTGAGGCGTCACTTCTCGTGTGATGAATTTCTTGCACTGAATATAGTATTTCTTGCCGTCTTTGTGCGCGATCACATCCACTCCCCCATCATTTGCCCCGCCCGTGACCTCAGTGCGGTAGCCAAGCGCATTAAACATGTCCGCTATCTTCTCTTCGAACTGTTGAGGCGGCATGCCTTTGAGCATGTATAGGACCTCCTCATCGTTGAAATCAAAGCTCACCTTACGTCGTTTTCTCAGGACAAAGTACAGCGTTAGAGCCACGGCAATAATAGCGAGCCCGATGATCCCGTAAAGCTCAGCTTCCTTCGGGTGTATAAATATCCACCCAATCAATCCGAGAACTAATATGCCGATCAGCGGCTCTAGGAAATCTAGGATCGTATCTTCAAAACCATTCCTCCTACGGCGATATCTCCTCGACATAGCATCCTTATTATACACCCGCATGAGCAATCTTAGATGGCAATCACTCTCTAACAGTCTTGGTGTGGCATCTTCATCGACGCCCACCATTCTCTTTCCGCCTCTGCTACCTCCTTCTTCAGGGCTTCTCTCAGATCCCAGAAGAGATCCTCGGGCATGACGTTGTAGATGACGGATAATTCCAGGAGATGGCGGGCGCGGGGCAACGCCCTGCCACGTTCCTAGCTGCATATCCTGCTCGATGATTTAAATCCCAGGAGTTTTGTCACATCCTTTTGCTTCAGCCCCCTCTCCCTGCGGTACTTCTTCAGGTTGTTCCGTATTTTGAGGCAGTCCTTGTACTCCACAATCTGATGATACCACCATGGCCTGATCCCTGATCGCTGCCTTAGCCTTCTCCACCAGATCAGAGAATAGGTCGTTGACCGGAGTATCAAGGAGTATCGAGAGCTTGAGAGCACCTTCAAGGTTCGGTAGATCCTTGCCGTGTTCCCAGCGGGAGACAAGACTGCCATCCTGGAAGCCCAGGAGCCGGCCGAGCATGACCTGGGTGTATCCATGTCCCTCCCGGCACCTTTTTAGAGTGTTGTATTGCTCCATGGTATCCATGATATGAAGATCATGGATACCACATAAGGAGGGCTAACTCTATCTTTCTGGAATATTTATAAAACAGGGAAGGGGCCCGGAAAGGGTTCGATTCCGGTTACCCCTAAAAACAGGAGTTGCATTGAAATAGCTTAGTACCTATCTGATTTCTCCTCTGTTTTGACCCCTGAGTCAAAGTGCGGGATACGAGAATCGAACTCGTGTCTCAACCTTGCCCCGTTACCACGACGACGATTGCTTGCGATAATTTGTGCGAGTAGGGGGAATCGAACCCCCGTCTCCAGCTTGGGAAGCTAGCATTCTGCCACTGAACCATGCTCGCAAGGTTTATATTATCGTTGTTGTGGTACGGGGCTTGGGAAGGTCGCGTTCTACCACTGAACCAATCCCGCAAGCATTTTAGATACTATACCGCCGATCCGTCATTGGCTAGATGTTGCGGTGCTCGTCGACGATGTCGCATTCGGCGACGTGATGATGATCAGTTTTTCCCCCTGCTCCACGTAGTTCGTTTGGGACTTGAGGATGTTGATCAGGTTCTGCGGATTCTTCAAGGAATCCAGTTCGTTTTGGAGCGAGATGTTCTGCTCATGGAGTTTGGCCAACTGGGCGGAGAGGTCCGCTTCCTGGGTTTGGTAGGTATTCTTGGTGCTGATCAAGCTCACGAGGCCCCAGCCGAGGAGGATCACCATGACGCTGAAAAGTATCCATCGCCAATTGCGCATCATAAGCTTATTATAGGCCGATTCCGCCGCCGGCTAAAGTATGGAGGCCGGACCTCCATACTTTTACTTCTTGAGGAGTTCCTTGAAAAGATGGGGCGGGATGGTCACCCGGGCGTTCTCGAGAAGTTTTTCCTTCCCCCTCTTCTGCTTGGCCCAGAGCTTCATTTTCCGCGTCCGGTCGCCCCCGTTCTTGCCGAAGTTTCCAAGTTCTTTGCGCAGGGCCGGGATGTCCTCCCTTGCGATTATCTTGCTTCCGATCTTCGCCTGAATGGCTTGGGAAAACTGCTGGCGCGGCAGCGTCCCCTTGAGCTTTTCGGCCATCCGGCGTCCTTCCGTTTCCACCGTCTCCCGCGGGAAGAAGCGTGAAAGACCGGCGATGTTTCCCCCCGCAACGGCCATGTCCACGCGGACAATATCCGCCTTTTCGTAGCCGGCGAGATCGTAGCTCATCGAAGCGAATCCCGATGTCAGCGATTTGAGTTGGTCGTCGAAGTCCGAAATAAGTTCCGCGAGAGGCATCACGGCGTCGATCTGCGCCTGGTCGTCGAGCGTGGAGGTTTTGATGTCCTTCAACCTGAAGCGGCCGTATATCGGGAAGATGGCGTTCAAAGCGGAAGCCGGGACGAGCACAGTGATGCGCGCCATCGGTTCCTGGATCTCTTCGTAGATCTCCGGAAGCTCTTCCGGCTTAACGATCGTCCGCCAGCCTTCTTTGGTCTTTACCTTGTAGAGCACCGAAGGAAATGTGCTGACCGTGCCGACGTTGAACTCGCGTTTCAGACGCTCGGCCGTTATCTCGAAATGGAGCCGGCCCAGGAAGCCGACTTTGAAACCGCGACCCAGGACTTCGTTCTGGTCCGGCTCGATCGTGAGCGCCGAATCGTTCAAGTGAAGTTTGGACAGGCTGCGTTTCAAAAGATCGTAATCCCCGGCTTCCTCTGGGTAGAAGGAGACGAAAACGACCGGTTTCGGTTCGGCATAACCGTGAAGCGCGGCCGATCTCGGATCCAGGCCTTGAGGCGGGTTCGCGATGAACGTGTCGCCGATCTTTAAAATGGTCGTGTCTTTGACGCCGGTCGCGACGTAGCCGATCTCGCCCGGTCCGATGTATTCTGCCGGGGTTATTTGGGGCGAAAAGAAACCGACCTCCTTTATTTTTCCCGAGGCTTTCACGGCTGCGAGCGTGAAATCGTCACGGTCTCGGATCTGGCCGTCGAACACTCTTACGGAGACGATGACGCCTTTGTGGTCGTCGTAGAACGAGTCGAAAATTAGCGCGCGATTAATTCCCTGTATTCTTAATTCACTATTCTGTATTCCGATTTTCGGCGGCGGAACTTTGGCGATAACCACATCTAAAAGTTCCTTTACGCCTTCGCCGGTTTTTCCGGAAGTGAGCAGGATATCTTCCGGCCGGTCGCCGATGAGTTTCGCGACCTCGCGCCGCAATTTCTCTATTTCCGGACCGTCCTTCGGGAAGAGGTCCACTTTGTTCACGGCGCCGATGATGGCGAGACCGGCGTTTCTGGCCGCCCTGAAGTTCGCAAGCGTTTGAGCTTGGATCCCCTGGGTTGCATCGACGAGCAGAATGCCGCCCTCCACGGCCTGGAGAGCGCGCGAGACCTCGTAGCCGAAGTCCGAGTGGCCGGGCGTATCGATGAGGTTCAGTTCATAATCCTCGTACCGCATCCGGACGGGGGCCATTTTTATCGTTATGCCGCGTTCCCGCTCGAGTTCAAGCTGGTCCAGGTACTGCGCCTGCATCTTCCGTTTCTCGACCGTGCCGGTGATCTCCAAGAGCCGGTCCGCGAGGGTCGACTTGCCGTGATCGATGTGCGCAATTATACAAAAATTCCTTATTTTTCTTTCGTCCATTAAAGTGGTTTTGCGAAGTTATCCCCAGAAAGTATGGAGGTCCGGCCTCCATACTTTCAGTCGGTTCAGTCGGTTGCGGGCGGCTGGCTTTGAAGCGTGAGCGTGATGACTATCCGCCCCTCGGGGTCGTTCGTTTGGTAATGGTAGGAGCCGGTGCCCGTTTCGGCCCAAACATAATGGAACGGAGCGTTCACCGTCACGTCGAGGGAGTTTTGGACGCCCGATTGCCTTTCGAAAATGAAAGTGAATTTCGCCCCCGCCGTAACGAGCGTTGGGTCGTTATACGGCGTTTGGTAGCGCATTTCAAGTGTCTTGGTCGAGCCGGCGGGCAGGATAAGCCAGGCGCCGAAAACGTTCTTGTCGAACTCCGTCCGCTCCATCGTTTGATCGTTCCCGAGAAACGTTTCTCCGTCCTTAATGGCGGCAAGGTCCGGATTTACGGCGTAGCCGGCGGTCTTGTAGTTGAAGATCGGTATGGAAGGCCGCTGGTTCTCGCCGAGCGTCGTCACGAGCGTTGAGTTGGGTTCGGTGAAAACCTGGATGAAATCCTTGTTCGTCGCCCGCCACCAAGATTCCGTCGCCGTGTCGCCGTGATGGGTTCGCGTTATCTTCGTGTCCGTAAAAACGTTGCCGCTCGTATCGGTGTCGATGGTCGTTTGGACGTCCTCCGAGACGTAAGCGTCGCTTTTACCGCCCGCGACGTTCGCGTTCACGACGGCGAGGTACGAGCCCCAAAAACCGGCCGGCAGTTCGTAAACCGAGCCGTCCAGATCGTTCGTTTGCAGGAAGGAAGCGACGGTCGGGTCTTTGAAGTAAAAGGTGATATCCTTCGTTCCGATGAAGCCCTTGAAGGCGCTGAAGAGGCTTTGTTCGGCATCCGGGGAAAGCGCTTGGATCTTTTGCATGAGGATCGGGGCCAGAACCTGGAGAATGCGCTTTGGTTGGTGGGCGCTCTTATCGGCGCTCACCTCCGTTTGCTGTTGGACGATATCCAAGATGTTCGTCGCATCGACGGTCGTTTTGTAGTCCGGCAGGTAGATCGGCCCGGTCGCTTGAAGCATCGCCTCGATAACGTGGATATTAATGGCGATCGCGCCGTCGAAAGTGGTGCTTGCATCCGAATACATCTTCGAGGCTTCGAGGAACCCGATGACGGTTTTGGCCGAAGTGGGTCCGTCGAAGAACCAGTTCGCGTCACGCGCTCCCCAGTCCGTTGTTACGCCTTGGAGCTCTTCCGGTGGCTCGATCTTTTCCTTCAGCTGGCCGTCCGGATCGTAAATGTCGCGTACGTCCATGTTCGTCATCTGCCCGTTTTGGATGGCGATATCGGCATAGCTTCCGATGAACCCTCCACCAGGCCGGATCTCGGCCGGATTTTGGAAGAAGACCAGAAGATGCCTGGGTGTTTGCGACGCGAGCCAATTCGTCAGATTAACGAGAATGCTGTCCCAAGCGTAAAGGTCGCTGCTGTATTTCAAGTAATCGTTGCCGATCCCGGTGTCCAGGTTCTGGAAATAAGGCGAAAGGTTTTTTAGATCGCTTGTCGTGTTTTTGACGTTCTGCGTTTCGGAGGCGATCTTTTGGATGAGAGTGTGGGTATTGTAAAGGAGTTTGATCAAGGACGGCCCGTCGTGCATCAGGTCGGGCAGGGCCTGGGTCTGGAGGGCGGAAATGTTCTGGGTCAGAGCCAAGAAATCAGAGTTCAAGCTCATGGCTTGGCCGAGAAAGTTGAAGGCGCTTTTGAAAAGGGGCACGAAATTGCCTATCGTCTGCAGTAGTGCACCGGTGAAGCCCCGGTTCACCGTGGCGTTGATGTCGGAGAGGGCCGAAGTGTTCTCCGTAAGGTAGCTGGAGGCGACTTGGGGGTCGAATTGCTTGATGGCGTCGGCCGAGGCCACAAAATTGCGGACCACCGTCTGGCCGCTCGATGTAACCGAAGATTTGACGTGTTCGAGATTGGAGGCGACAATGACGGTCGCGCCGATCAAGAATGCAACGACGCCGACGAAGCAGGCAAAAAGGACCCGGCGGGTTTTCTTCCATCTCGATATTTCCCGCTGGGGAGTTTTGGTGAGATTCAGGGTTTCTGACCCCGCCAAGCGCTCGTAATTGAACGTCGGCTTTTTGACGTCGACGATCACCGGCTCGATGTTCTTTTTCGGTACTCTTTTCTTGGCCATCTTAAAAGTCTTTTAGTTTGAGGACCTTCCTGACCTCTTCGGCCGAGCTTTGCCAGTCGAAGCGGGAAGAATTTTCCAATCCCCGTCTTATAAGTTCGGTCCTTAGTTTACCGTCCATTGCGGCCGCTTCCATGGCTGTAGCGATCTCATCCAGGCGAGACGGGTCGACGAGGAGAGCGCTCGGTCCCAGCACTTCCGGCAGCGACGATCGGTTCGAGGCGACGACGGGACAGCCGCATTTTTGGGCTTCAAGAGGCGGGAAACCAAAGCCCTCGAAAAATGACGGGTAAACGAAGGCGGCGGCGTTATTGTAGAGATGCAGCACCTCTTCCGACGTTACCGGACCTAAAAGTTTGATGTCGCCGGCGTAAGGAGAAGAGGTCGCCTCTTTGAAGATTCTATCATAGAGCCAGCCGGGTGCGCCCGCGATGACCAGCCGGAAGTCCTTGTTAGCCGGCCTGGTTTTTAGAATATTGAAGGCCCTGATCAACCCGATGACGTTCTTTCTCGGTTCGAGCGTTCCCACATAGAGGAAAAACGGCGCCTCGCGACCCGTTTTTGATCTCGGCAGCGGTCGGTATCTCTCGTTCAACCCGGGGTAGACGCGGACGACGCGTTCGTCCGGTAAACGGAACATTTCCAGGATATCTTCGCGGGTGAAATCGGAAACGGCGATAACCTTGCCCGCTTCGGAGATCTGTCTGCGCCAATCCTGTTCGAAATGCCAAAGATTCTTCCGTCGCGGAAAGAATTCAGGGAAATGGGCGAAGGAAAGGTCGTGAATGGTGACAACGTGGCGCCGCGGTTCCTTGAAGGCCAGGACGTTGAAGTGAGGGCTGAAGTAGACGTCGGCTTTGACGATCCGGTCGATCTTCGGCCAACGCGGAAAGAAACTGATCGCGTCCAAAATGCGGTTCGGGACCTTCCAGTTTATGCAGGCGTCGCTCTTGTTTTTAAGCGGAAGATTTTCCAACCGCTTGCGGAAACTGTTCGTGAAAAGGACGTACTCATCGTTTCCTTTCCGGTCCAGGAGGGCGTTTGTCAGATCGAAAGCGTACTCCGGTATCCCGGAGCGGATCGGCGTGTCGAGGCAGCGGATGTCGATGAAGATCTTCATTCCCGGAGTTTAAAGCCGAATTCGGCGAAGATCCCCTCGATGCCATTCTTGAACGCGTCCTTGGAGAAACGGAGCGCGCTTTTGGCTATCGCCCGACGGTCGAAAATCATTCCTTCGAAAGCGTTCACGGCCTCGACGATGTCTTCCGGAGTTTGATTCCGGAAAAGTAGGCCGGTTTTCTTATGGACCACGATCTCCCGCGCTCCTCCCTGGTCGAAGGCGATGACCGGCGTGCCGCAGGCCTGGGCCTCGGCGGCCACGAGCCCGAAATCCTCCGCTTGCGGGAAGATGAGCGCCTTTGCGTTCGAATAAAGCAAACGCAGCGCGGCGTCATCCGCATCTTCAATGAACTCTATATAGGGCGACCTGACGTTTTTTTTAAGCTTGTGCAGTTCCGGTCCCCGGCCGGCGATTTTGAGTGGTTTCTTGAGACGGTTGAAGGCCTCGATGCCCAGGTCGAAGCGCTTGAAGTACAAAAGGCGTCCCGCCATCAGGTAGTAATCGCGCTTACCTTCCGGCTCGGGGTAAAAGGTTTCCGTCTCGACCGGCGGGTGGATGACGACGGCCTCGCGGCCGTAGTAGGAGCGTACCTTCCCTGCTATGTAGGCGGAATTGGCGATGAAAAAGTTCACTTTGGCGGAAGCGTTCCGGTCCCAATTTCTGAGGAGCTTTGCGATCGGTTTGGCGACCAGCACTTTGAAGTTCGACGGCGCGAGCGGCAGGTCCTTCAGATAGTTTATTTCCCAGGCGTATCGAAGCGGGCTGTGGCAGTAGCTTACGTGGTAGGGAGCCGTGATGTTGAATCCTTTGGCATAGCCGGCCGTCGAGGAAACGATCAGGTCATACTTCCCTTTTTGTCTGAAGGAAGCTGCGGCGAGCGGCATGAACGGTATGAAAAGTCGGTGATAACGACGGACAATGGGCCAATCCAGGAAGCTCGTCCCCTTCACCCTGCCCTCAAAAACGCTCCGTGTTTTTCCCTTGTCGTAAACGAGCGTATAAAGATCGGCTTCCGGGAAAATTTCAAGAAGGGTTTGCAGAACCCGTTCCGCTCCCCCGAATTGGTTCAAGTAATCGTGGAGTATCGCGACCTTCATTAGGCCTTATTTTAGTCCAATTTTCCTCATTTTCCTATGCTTTACACTATTGGCTTTACAAAGAGCCCCCGGCGCTGTAATGTTCCCGCGCAGACCTTTGAAAGACTAAATAAAGAAGGAGGTTTAGAACTTGAAACTTAAGAATGTTAGAAATCACCAATGGGGCCGAAAGCTCTCGATATTAGTTCTACGCGGTCTTGTGTACATTGTCCCTAGCGACACATTAGCCGCTCGATTCAACTTCATATTAGCTAACTTGTGCCAAGACGATGGCAAGGTTAACTGCGCTAAACTGGCGTTCGGTCGAGCTGTTGCATTAGGAAAAGCGGTCAGCGAACGGTATGTCGTGGATGAGCGGTCGAAGTGGGTTTATGCGGACTATTTACGGAAATCCGGGTTCTTCAAGTTAAACGTGCTTAAGGACTTTAATGGTGCTCTCAAAGAAATAACGGATACGGTCCGCATTGTGGAAGCCGTTCGTGGAAGGTACGCAACGAAAAGCGACGACGTACCGAATACAGTGTACCGAGTTTTAGCGAACTCATATGCCGCCTTAGGGAACTATTACTATGACACTAAGGACATTCCGCAGGCTAAACAATGCTTTATGACTGCAATCAATTTTGCTGATCACGCCGGCTACTACGAACGTGCCATTACGCTTGATGGAGATTTGGGCAATATTTATATCGAGCAGAAAAAATGGCATGACGCCCGTAGGATTCTCATTTGGGCAAACGAGAAAGCCAGAAGATATTACCATCACGCCGCCCCTTCATCCTATATGCGTCTTGCAAGGCTTTATATGCTGTTAGAATCTCCTTTCTTTGACCCGAAACAGGCCCTGCTGTATGCCGAAGCCGCTCTCGAGTGGGCCAAGAAGGCCAGGTGGCCGAAAGAGGTCAAGGAAGCCAAATCCCTCACCAAAGAGATTAGATCACAGTTCGATTTGGAGTAATTTATATTATCTTCAAACCATCCCGGAATCGTTTCCGGGATTTTTATACTCCCGTCGGATCGGAAAGGAAAATAACGAAAGTTTTCCAAAGTATCTTGATATCCGCGGTAAATGACGGGTGCTCGATATATTTTAGGTCATACTCCAATTCTTTATGAAAAGTCAGGAGAGATGCGCCCATTACTTGAGAAAGTCCCGTCAGGCCGGACTTGATCTCGGCGATGCGTTTGAACTCCGACGGATACTGGGCGATCTCACCCGGTTCGTGCGGGCGCGGGCCGACAAGCGACAGGTCCCCCCCGAGTACGTTCCATGCCTGCGGGAATTAGTCGAGCCGGAATTTGCGCAGGAACCGGCCGACCTTCGTCAGGCGCGGGTCGTTCTTTATTTTAAAAAGCGGCCCGTCCCGCCGCTCATTTAGGTTTGCGAGTTGCGGTTTCATTTCGTGGGCCCCCCGCACCATCGTCCGGAACTTCCAAACTCGGATAATCCTTCCCCCACTCACCCTGTCGAGTCTCACGAATATCGGCCAACCGCTTTCGAGGACTATGGCCAGGCCTATGAAAGGCGTAAGGACGACCGTAAAAATCGAGGCGACGAGCCCCGCGAAAATATCAAAAACTCTTTTCCCGGCGTAGTTGCCCATCAAGGAATGATTATAACGAACTCTCCCTTCCCCTTCTCCTTTTTGAAATACTCGGCCGCATCGCTTGCCTTTCCGTGCCAGACCTCTTCGTGGATCTTGGTGAGTTCTTTGGCGACGACGACCTCCGTTTCGCCGAGCGCTTCGAGTGTTTTCTGCAGCCGGTGGGGCGATTCGTAGAACACGACCGGCCGGACGCTTACATCCGCCAGTTCTCTGAAGAAAGTTTGCCTGCCTTTCTTGTGGGGCGGGTAGCCGAGAAACGTGAGTTTGTCCGCGTTAACGCCAGAAGCGGAAAGGGCGGCGATCAGGGCCGACGGTCCCGGTATTGGGATAATTTTCGCTTCCGGAGCATTCTCACGGGTGTAAGAGGCGAGCTTGGCTCCCGGGTCGGCGATATTCGGCGTACCGGCATCCGAAACGAAGGCAATGGTTTTCCCCTGCTCCAATACCTCTTTCACCTTTTCATATGAGGCCGCCACCGCGTATTCATCAAAACGCCAAACCGGTTTTTTGACGCCGAGATGCGCCAAAATTTTTGCGGCCACGCGCGTGTCCTCGGCGAGGACGAGATCGGCGTTTTTGAGCGTCTCAATGGCCCGCAGGGTGATGTCCCCAAAATTACCGATAGGAGTTGCAACTATGTAGAGTTTACCTGCCATTTCTTTTTACATTCCTCATTTTAGCGTATTGCTTGATGCGAAAGCTGGCCGGCGTGCGGTAGGTCGGGCGGCCCGGCCGGTTGCCTACTTTTGAGTGCTGTTTCATTGGTTTTTCAAATACTTTTGGATGTTCGCCAGGTGGCCGGCGTAAGTGGCCGAGCAGTGGATCTGGCCGGTCGAGTCGTGAAGATAATACAAACAGTCGGTTTTAGCGGGGTTCAGGGCCGCGACGATGGCGTTCAACCCGGGATTACAGATCGGCGTCGGCGGCAGGCCGGTATGGAGGTAATCGTTGTAAACAGATTTAAAGCTGGTCGAGCCTTTGGGTAATGGCGTCCAATAGCCGTTGCCCTGGTCGCCCAAAGCGTACTGAATAGTCGCGTCTATCTGGAGCGGCATATTCTTGAGCAGGCGGTTCCAGATGATGCCGGAGATAAGGGACATGTCGCTCGGCCCGAGCGCTTCGCGCTGGATGAGCGAGGCGACCTTAAGAGCCGTCGTCCACTTCTCGTTCTGGGCGGCAGCCTCTTTGGCGTAGGGCGCAAAGATCTCGTTGAAATGAGAGATGAATCTCTGGGCGATCTGAGTGCCGGTCTCATCAATAGGTAAAAGATATGTGTCGGGATAATAAACGCCCTCTTTGTAGTCGCTACCGCCGAGAGCTTGGTAAGCGTTCAGGAAATCGGCCTTCGTCGCATCGTCCCAGCCGAGATTTTTTTGCAATTCGTCCGCGATCTGCTCCTTGCGCCAGCCCGGAGGGATGGTATTCCATTTCATGTAAGGCGGTGAGTTTAAGGCAGAGATGATCTGGAAAGGGCTCATGGCGGCCGATACTTGGTAGCCGCCTGGTGCGATATCACCCAGTTTGCCGGTCAGAAAGGAGGCTATCGCGAAACCGAAAGAGCTTTTGACGTATCCCCCGCTTCCGAGCGCCTCGATTACTTGCGAGCGCGTTTCACCCTGGTTCACGATGAACCTTTGCACTTCGGTCTTCCCTTGCGGCGCCGTGAGAAGGAAATAATAAGAAGCGATGAGCGCAATAATCACGACACCGCATATTACAATCCACTTTTTCATACTATCTTTATTTTATTTATATTCGGGACAGTGAGCCAAGCAGCACCAATGCCGAAACCGGACTTATCGATGTCGAATGGACTTGTTACTATCATCGGTGTAGCGAGCTTGATAAGAATACAGTATTTTGGGAGACCACCCCACGTGGTCGGCTCGGAATTCACCAAGCATATCTCTTTGCCGTATTTACTTACTATATTTTTAATATCAGTGATGCTGTTTATGTTGAACTGGAGAATCTCCGCTGCCGTTGCTCTGGCAGTTACCGGTTCGCCGGCATTTTTGAAATAAATGTAATCTCCCGTCGTGACTTTATCCCAGGGAGTTCTCTTTGTTCTGTACCAACGCGATTCGATAGCTTTCTCGCCGGATAGTATCTTGGGTATTAGCCCCCACGATTTTCGCATTATCGCGACGTGGTCCATATCTACTTCCCGTGGCACTTTTTATATTTCTTCCACTCACTGAAATGCCATGCGGATAGTTTGAGGAGCCAAAACTCGTTGATCTCATTAGATTTTTTTCTTACTCCCATGCGGCCCCGTGGCAGTTTGCGCGGGATCGCTCGGGAGTAAAATCGGGTTGTCAAAGTGCTTTCCTTTCTATCGCACCCCAACCCTATGTCAACCGTTTCTGGAGTCAAGCTGATGGGAGTGCATAACTCTCACATCACTTACATTATATCTTTTCTGGGGTGCGTTATCAAGCTGAATCGCTCGTAATTTCTTGATTTTTTCGTTCCACCAACACCCTATGCTAACCGCAAACAATATCAAGCTGACTTACCCACAGGCGGCAATTCTCTGGCAGCTCCAATTTTTTCTTCAGACGGTTTTTCCATAAAGTGTCTGTATCGTTTTTCAAGTTCGACATCGGTCATCATCGTGTAGATGGTTGAACTTTGCACTGACGAGTGCCCCAAAATGTTCATCACGTCCGCACTCGATCCGCCACTCTTGATAATATGGTGACCCATGTGATGCCGGAAGCTGTGCGCGTTCATGTAGGGCAGTTTTGCTCGGTTCGAATATCGTCTCAGCATTTCGCCGACGCCTTTGATTGAAAATCTTTTGCCCGCAGTTTCATGCTGGCCCGAGCAGATAGAGATAAACAATGCGCCTTGATCGTGGAATACCATGCGTTTTTGTAATTCCTCGCGCTTCTTGATCCATTTCAGCAAATGGCCCTCTGTGTCAGCCGTCCAGAATGATTCTCTAAAAGGCCGCCGACCTTTTGTCATCACAGCTTTGATTACCGTTCGCCTTCTTCCACAATCCATATCCTCACCATTAAGCGTCACCACTTCTTCCTCTAACCTGCC
>CAYRVA010000005.1:0-14086 GCA_964427645.1 uncultured Candidatus Saccharibacteria bacterium
GCTTTACTTTAACGGCTCGAAGAAAGAGGCCGTTGTCCTCTTCGCCGCCACTTTGGGCTGGCTCGCCGTATTTCTGCTTGTCGTTGTGATCGCTTTGGCCGTTTGAAAGGCGGCCGGAAAGGTTTAAAATGGAAGAAGATCAAGAGGGGACAAGCCCCTTTTTCTGTGGAACAATGGAAAGTACAAACTCTCAAACGTCGGCTGGAAAGCCCGGCATTCAGCCGGGGACGAAGGTTACCGTAAGCGGCGTGACCTACGAACGTTTCGCCATCCGCGTGCCGCGCCTCATTGAGTTCGGCGAAAAACTCGAGGACATTTTGAACGAATTCGTTAAGCCCTACTTCAAGTCGGGCGACTGGGTCTCGGTCTCGGAAAAGATAGTCTCCATCTCCCATAATCGCGTCCGCCACATATCGGACGTGAAGGTGACCTGGCTGGCGCGCCTCGTCGTCAAGGGAACGAAGAAATACAAAAATATGACGGCCTGGTCCAAGCCGGAGAAAATGCAGGTCGCGATCGAAGAAGCCGGCGCCTGGCGCATCGTTCCCGCCATGATCTTCGGAGCGCTCGGCAAGCTTTTCGGCATCCGCGGCCTCTTTTGGGTGATCGCCGGTCACCAGGTCTCGGAGATAGACGGTTTCATCCCCGAGGATATGTATCCATACACCGAATGGGCGGTTCTCCCGCCCGTGGACCTGCAAAAGGACTGCGAGGAAATGGAAAAAGCGACCGGTATGCCCTGCGTCACGGCGGATGCGAACTACATCAACGTGAAGATCGTGGGGGCCAGCCGGGGCGTGGGTTTGGATCGGAAAACCATCCGGCTCATCCTTTTGGATAATCCACTGGGGCAGGGGAACAAAATGACGCCCTTCGTCATCGTAAGAAAAATCGGTAATGTCTCTGAGAAGCAAGCTTAAAAGAAAACTGCCGTGGCCGTTCCTGTACTTGTACCGGAAGGCCTATTATTTCCCGCTGGACTTCGCGGCGGCGGCGAAACTGCTTTTCCACGGCACGAAAACGAAGACGACCCTCGGCGAGCGCTTCATGCTCGTCCGGAAGTTCTATCTCATCTCTTATAAGGTGGACTGCCCCCATACGGAAAACGAGCTTTTGACGATCGCGCGTGACATTTTGAACATACCTTCGGAGTTGACGGGCATTATCCTTGAAGCCGGCGCTTTCCACGGCGGGAGCACGGCCAAATTGAGCTTGGTCGCGAAGCTCGCCGGACGTGACCTCTTCATTTTCGACTCTTTCGAAGGAATGCCGGAGAATAGCGAGGAGGGCGGGAAGAGCATCTTCGGCCGGGAACACCATTTCCCCAAAGGAAGTCATGCCGTCGGATTGGAAGAAGTCAGGGCGAACGTCGAAAGATACGGCGACGTCGCCCGGACGAAGTTCTTCAAAGGTTTTTTCAATGACACGTTGCCGGTACTCAAGGAGCCGGTGGCAGCCGCCTGCGTCAACGTGGACCTGGCTTCGTCGACGCGCGAGTGCTTGAGATACATTTTACCGCTCGTTCCCCGGGGCGGCCTTTTCTTTTCCCAGGACGGCCACTTTCCGTGGATCATCGCCCTTCTCCGCGACCCCGCTTTCTGGGAAAAAGAACTGGGGCGCCCGCGGCCGAAAATGGATGGTTTGGGAACTTCCAAGCTCGTGGTCATCCATCCTTGAAATTTGGTATAATGAGACCAATAAACAAAGGTCGAAAGTAACGCTAAAACACAATGTTCATTCAGGATTGGACTTCTTTGGTCGTTTCCTCCCTCCAGAACGTCTGGGTGGGATTCGTGAGCACTTTAGCCAGCATCGTCGGGGCTCTCGTGGTCTTCATTATCGGCCTCATCGTCGCCGCGGGCATCGCGGCCTTGGTCGAGAAGATCATCCAGCTCGTGAAGCTCGACAAGCTCTTGGTCAGCCTCGGGCTTGAGGAGTACTTCGAACGGGCCGGCTTGCACATCAACAGTGGCAAGTTCTTCCGGAAAGTCGTTTACTGGTTCCTCGTGGTCGTCTTCCTCCTCGCGGCGGTCGACATCCTCGGGTTCTACTCGCTTGCGAGCTTCTTGAACGATGTGCTGCTCTACGTGCCGAACGTGATCGTGGCGGTCCTTATTATGCTCGCCGCTTTCATCGTCGGTCACTTCCTGCGCGGCCTCGTGAGAGCCTCCGTAAAGAGCGCCAAACTTCATGGCGCAGGCTTCCTGGCCTCGCTCACTTGGTGGGCGGTCATCCTTTTCGGTTTCCTGGCCTCGCTTTCGCAGCTCGGCATCGCCGTGGCGATCGTGAACGCTTTGGTAACGGGCCTCATCGCGATGCTCGCCATCGCGTTCGGTTTGGCCTTCGGTTTGGGCGGCAAGGATTACGCGGCCCATTTGATCGGAAAGCTTCGGGAGCACACGGAAAACTAAGAAACGCTTTTATGGAGAAAGTCCCGCAGGGCAACTTGCGGGATTTTCGTTTTTCGGGTATGCTCTAAACCGTTATGGATTTTGCGGTCATCGAAACGGGCGGGAAGCAATACAAGGTTTCCGCCGGACAAAAAGTGAAAGTGGAAAAGCTCGCCGGCGAGAAGGGAGCCAAGGTTTCCTTCGACCGGGTACTTATGAAGTCGGAGGGCGGAAAAGTGGAAGTGGGCGCCCCTTATATTAAGGGGCACGTCGAGGGGAACATCGTCGAACAGGGCCGGGACGAAAAAAAGACGGTTTTCCGTTATCACTCGAAAACGCGCTACCGGAAGCTCAAGGGTCATCGGCAGCACCACACGGAGGTGGAAATAAACAAGATTTAAAGAAAAGGCCGCTCTTCGAGAGCGGCCTTTGGTTTTGGATCGTCTGTCGGTCCTCCTTCTACGTCCGGTGTTCGAAGGAACTTTGAAGCGTTTCCTCGTCGGCGAATTCGATCTCGCCGCCGGTCGGAAGCCCCCGTGAAAGTCTGGTGATCTTTAAGGCCAGATCCTTGAATTCACCCTTCACGAGGTCGGCCGTGAAGTCGCCGATCGAAGTGGGGTTCAGGGCGACGATCAGTTCATTGAGCTTGCCTTCCTGCCCCAGGCGTTTTTTCAGGGATTCCAAACGCAGCTTTTGGGCGGTCTCAATGATGCCTTTATCGGCCAATTTCCCCAAAACCAGATAAACGCCCTTGAAACGGCCGGTTTTTTCGAGCGTGAGAAGATCGGTCTCTTTTTCGACGATCGCGAGAACTTTCCGGTCGCGGTCGGGCGAAGAGCAAATAGAACAATACTTCGCCGTGCCTTCCTTGAAAAAGAAGCATTTTTCGCACCGGCTCAGGTTTTTCAGATCGCCGATCGATCGTTCGAGCTCGTTCACCGTCGCCTTATTCAGAGAGGCGAGGTAAAAAGCGAGGCGGGTCGCTTGACGCGGGCCGATGGACGGCAAGTTAGAGAAATTCTCTATGAAACGTTTTATAGATTGAGGGATCATAGTTTGATTAAAGAATACAGAATATAGGACCTTTATTCTCTATTCAAAGCTGTGTCTCGTGTCCAGATTCTTGAAACCGACGCGTTCGGCATCGAACATGAGTTTCACGCTTCCGACGGGGCCGTTGCGGTGCTTGGCTATGATTATCTCCGCCGTATTTTGTTCTTCGGGCGTGAGATCCAATCGGTCGCGCTCTTTGCGGTAGATGAAAAGCACCACGTCGGCGTCCTGCTCCAGGGAGCCGGAGTCGCGGAGATCCGAAAGGCGGGGGATCTTCTGGTCGCGCTTGTCGACCTCGCGGGAAAGCTGGGAAATGGCGATGACCGGAACTTGGAGCTCGCGGGCCAGAGCCTTCAAGCCGCGGGAGATCTCGGTTATCTGCTGAACGACGTTGTCGCTATTCGTTCTGGGTTGGATGAGCTGAAGGTAGTCGACGATCACGAGATCGATGCCGTGCTCCATCTGAAGACGACGGGCCATCGACCGCATTTGAAGGAGGGTGGGCGAAGGAGTGTCGTCGATGAATATCCTGGCCTTGGAAAGCTCGTCCAGGGCCTGCTGGATCATGGCGAAATCGGTTTCGTCGTTCAACCGGCCGGTTCGGAGCCGCCACAAGGGTATTTGGGCCTGGCCGGAAATGAGGCGGTCGATGATTTGCTCCTCGGACATTTCTATCGAGAACAAGGCGACGGATTTACCTCCTTGGACGGCCGTTTGACGGGCGATATCCAAAGCGAGCGACGTTTTGCCCAGGGACGGCCTGGCGCCGAGGATGATGAGATCAGAACGCTGCAATCCGGAGAGCATGTTGTCGAGTTCGGTGAAATAGGTCGGTACGCCGCGGAGTCCGCCCTTTTCCCCGTGATGGAGTTTCTCGATCCGTTCGTAGGCGGCCGGCAGCTCGTCCTTCAAGGAGGCGAATTTTTGCGGCCGGGAACGCTGGGAGATATTGAAAATCCTTTGCTCGGCGTCTTCGAGGAGCCGTTCGAAGTCCTTCTCGTCGAAGGAACGTTCGTTTATCTCGCCGGCGGCCTGGATGAGGTCGCGCCGGATCCTCTTTTCCTTGACGATCGAAGCGTAGTGAGTGACGTGAGCGGAGGTGGGGACGCCCTCGACGAGGGCGGTCAAGTAGTCTGTTCCGCCGGCCCCTTGGAACTCCTTCTTCTCCTTCAGGGCATGCGAGATGGTCAGGATGTCTATCGGTTCTCCGCGGCTCCAGAGTTCGAGGACGGTTTCGTATATCTTTTGATTGCGACCTTCATAAAAATCGCTCGGCGTCAGGAAGTCCGCCACCTGGATGACGGCGTTCTTATCGAGCATCAATGATCCCAAGACGGATTGCTCCGCCTCGAGATCTTGCGGCGGGACCTTGAGGATGGGATCGTTTGTTCTCTTGGACGGCATATCAATTCTTGAAGACGAACGGCCCGACGGGCGTATCTTCTACACCGTATCCTAACGCTTTCAGCTCCTTTCTCAAGGCGTCGGACTGCTCAAATTGTTTATTTCTTCTGGATAACTCCCGTTTTTCAGCCAGCAAGCCGATTTTATCCGGTATTTTCACCGGTGCGAGCCCGGTAAAACCCAGGAGGGACAACGCCGATTCCGCGAAGAGCCGGATCGCTTTGGCGTCCGCGCCAGCGAGCATCCAGACCCTGGGCTGCACCTCGCTTATCAAGGCGAACAACGTGCCCAGCGCGGAAGGCGTTCCGAAGTCGTCCTCGAGCGCTTCCCGGAAAGACCGTTTGGCCTCATCAATGACCGCTTTGGTGGCGTCGGCGCTTTTGACTCTCGCGTTGGTCTTCTCCACGAAGGCGAGTTTGGCGATGAAAAGCTTAACGCTCGCGAAGGTCGCTTCGGCCGTCTGGGCCATTTCGTCGGAGTAATCGATCGGGGAACGGTAGTTGACGGAAAGGGCGATGTAGCGCAAGGCGTTCGCGGAGTATTTTCCGAGGAAATCCCGGATGGTTACGAAATTGCCGAGCGATTTAGACATCTTTTCTCCCCGAACCAAAAGAAAACCGGTGTGCAGCCATATCTTCACGAAGGGCTTCACGCCGTAGGCCGCCTCGGCCTGGGCGATCTCGGCCTCGTGGTGAGGGAACTTCAGATCGGTCGCCCCGCCGTGCAGATCGTACTGGGGCCCGAAGTATTTGACGCTGATAGCCGTATCCTCGATGTGCCAACCGGGGCGGCCCCAGCCGAGAGCCGTTTTCCAGACCGGTTCGCCGTCTTTGGTCACGAGGAATTTTCTAAAGAGCCTGGCCTTGACCGGGGTTTTCGGGTATTTCCAAAGGCAAAAATCGCCTTTGTTGCGCTTTTGCACACTTTCGTCTATTCGCGAAACGGAATCCTCCGCTTGAAGAGCCGTCCGGTGGGAAAGCCGGCCGTAATCGGGAAACTTACCGATGTCGAAATAAATGCCGTCGCCCGCGATCTCGTAGGCGAACCCCTTCTTTTGGAGGATCTGCACTTGCGCGACCATCTCCGGTATGTGCCGGCTCGCGAAAGCGTAGCGAGAAACGGTCGCGATATTCAAGGCTTTCATGTCCTTGATACTTTCCGCTGAAAAGCGCTTGGCGAGGGCGATAGGGGAAAGGCGCTGCTCCTGCGCCCGGGCGATGATGCGGTCATCGACGTCCGTGACGTTTTGGAGGTAAAAGACCGGTTGGTCCGTGGCCCGCAGATACCGCACTAGCGCGTCGAAGAAGATGTACGTTCTCGCGTGGCCGATGTGAGGGAGATCGTAAACTGTGAGCCCGCAAACGAAGAGCTTGAGCGGCTTTCCCGTCGGTCTTGCAAGACCCTCTTTTCGTTCTGAAAGCGTGTTGTACAGCCTCATGGATATAATCAATTCTACACTAAAAAACGGGAAGCGGAACTTCCCGTCACCGGATGCTAAATACTAGATACCAAATACTGAATACTAGATCAGAACCAGCCCTTCTTCCGGAAGAAAACGGCCAGGCCGATGACGATTACGAAAATGATGCCGAGGACTATCCAGAACTCCGCCGGGCTTTGAACGAGCGTCGGTTCCACCGTTGGCTGGAGGGTGATCGTGGCGTAAAGAAGAAGAGGGAACGTCAGAAAGCCCAGGATGGAAAAACGCCGGACGACCTCGGATGTCCGGAACTGGAAGATCTGGGAGACCGTCTCGCTGTAGGAAATGATCGTCGCCCGCAAGTTCTCCAAAAGGTAGTGGACGCGCAGGAAACTGCCCAGGAGGTCGGAAAAATAGATCCGGGACTCTTCCCCCCAGAATTTCGGCCCGACCTCGGAAAGGGATTCCAAGGTCGTCTTTTCGGAGGCGGCGATGATCCCGAAATCCAAAAGATCACGCTTAACGTGGGAGATATCCTCGAGGAGAGCACTGTCCGCTTTCTTGAAGATCGCCCGGCCGATGCCGTTGGCCTTCTCTTCCACGTGCCGAAGCTCGCGCAGGGAAAAAGCGTTGACCTCCTGGAGGAGTCCGTGGATGAGCTGGGCCGAAGTATGGATATTGGCCCCGGCTCCGCTTTCGAGGCTGGCGCGGAACTGTTCGAGAGATTCCAGGTTCTCGTAGGAGACCGTGAGCACGGTTTTTCCGGTCGCGACGCAGTCGATCTCGCCGCGGCGGGATGTCCTTTCCTTCGTATTCCAGACCGGCAGGTGGTAGACGAGGTAAACGTAGCCGTCGTAGGCTTCCACCTTGCTCCGGTCTGAGGCAGCCGAGAGCTCCTCGAGGATGAGACGGTGGAGTTTCAAGGCTTTCTTGACCTCGGCGATGTCTTTCTCGGTCGGCCGGACAATGTGCCACCAGGTTAAGTTGTTTATCTTTATTTTTTCCGACATGTCGTTGTCCAAATTTCGGGACCCGTTCGCCACCGATCCTTTAAAGGCGATGGATCACTGGCTGAAGTTAAGTATAACGTCATTCACGACGGGCGTCAGGGTCTGGAGCAGATCGCTCCGTAGCCGGGCCTGATAGCGATAGTAACGGTAGTCGTTGAAAACCTGCGTGTCCACGCAGATCGGCTGGTCCGGCGGCGCGCAGCCGACGCCGCCGATCTGGCTCGAGGCGCAGGTCGCACCGTAGTAATTGGACGTGCTGGAAGCCGGTCCCATGAACGTCCAGGGGCCGCTGGAGCTCATCGATCCGGCGACCTGGAAATCCAAGCAAGTGTTCGCGGGCGATGTCCCTTCCCAAGTGATGCTCTTCAAAGCCGCTCCGTTAGGTTCCTGGGTATCGAAGACCGAAGAAGTGAGATAGCCGTAAGTGCTCGTGGCGAGCCAGGCGGTGTTGACCTTGTAAGGAGGGTTGCAGTCGCCGTTGTTCGCGCAGTTGAAGCTTATCCAGCCGTCCTTGTCGTTCCAAGCATAGCCCTGGAAGTCGTTGCCGCTTTGGGTGGAGCTTACCAAGGTGACGCCGTAGGCTTGCGAGCCGGGGCAATTCGCCGTTCCTTGGCCGCCGCAGAAACTGATCCAGCCGATCTCGTCGTTCCAGGCGTAGCCCGTCAAACGGCCCGTTGCATCTCCGCCGCTGCAGGTGCCGTCGACGTTATGAGTGGCGCTCAAGCCGTTGCAGATGCCGTAGTTCGATGTACTGCAGATGCTTCCGCTGGGGCTCGTCGAACAATCGAGGGAGATCGCGCCGATCGAAGAGGAAGCGTAACCGGAAACCTTCGTTCCGGCCACCGTGACGGTTTGGGTGCTAAAAAAGTCCCAGTATCCGCTCGGGTCGTCCCAGGCGACGGAGCTTGTCGGGCTCGAGTTGATATTCGTGCCGGCGGCCCGGACGACCCCGATCTTTTTGAGAAAGAGGACCACCGTGAGGATCACCACGACGCCCACCAAGACCCAAAAAACTATTTTCGCTGCCTTCATCGATTAAATTATACCATTAGGCCCGACGGCATAATCCACAAGGGTGGTGTGCTATAATCTTTGTATATGAGAAACGTCAACAAAGTATTGCTTACGGTCGTCATAGTTCTTTTGGTCGCTTTAGCCGCCGTCCTTGCTTGGCAGTTTTGGCTCAAGACGCCGACTTACTACGCGGTCTACATGAGAACAGGGGATCTTTACTTCGGAGAACTCACCACTTTCCCGTACTTCGGTTTGAACCACGTTTACATGATCCAAGTGAACTCCCAGAACCAGCAGAACCCGGTGAGCATCCAGAGGTTCACGAATATTTTCTGGGGTCCGGAAGACACGCTCCGTCTCAATAAGGACGAGGTCGTCTGGTACACGCCTTTGAATCCGCAGGGCCAGCTCGCTCAGCTCATCGCTTCGAATCCGAATCTCACTCCTTCGCAGAATCAGGCCAATCAGCCGGCCGCCCAAGGAACGCCTCCCGCCTCAGGTGCTCCGACCGGTTCGGGCGCCCCGAGCGCGAAATAGCTTGAAAGTAAAATTGCCCCGCTTCTTGCGGGGCAATTCTTTCGCTTTTTTGCTATCATAATTGGAGATGAAAAACGGCGAGAAAGCCCAGGTGGCGTTGCCTTTCGTCTTGATTGTGAGCGGGGTGATCGTGGAGATAGTGATCGCGAGCTCTTTCGTAGCTTACTTTTTGAGCAATTCCGGCCTGGGCGAAAGATTGCAAGCTCAAGCCGGGGTCGTGGCCGATGCCGGCATCTGGGACGCTTTGAACAAAATATCCCGGGACAAGACCTTTGCCGGGAGTCCGGTCACCTACGGGGTGTCGTCCGGTTCGAATGCGGCAACGATCACCGTTTCACGGTCGACCGACAACTCGAACAACACCTTCGTTTATACGGTGACGTCTCTGGGCTCGGCCGGTACCCGCCAAAAATACGTCGTGGCGACCGCGATCGTGGACCAGCTGACCGGCCAAATGCAGGTCCAGTCGATCAACGAACAGGCGGTCCAGTGAGCAAGATCCTCAATGGGTAAATTTTTAAGAAAAATAGTCCAACTGCTAGAAAAATTGAGCTCCAAGCCCAGGGTGGACGGACTCGAGATAAATGAAGCCGGCTTAACCTACGTTTATTTTGAAAAAGGTGTTCCGAAGACCGCCTCTGTCAGGCTGGCGCCCGGGGCCATCCAAGACGGCCGGCTCGCGGACAAGAATTCCTTCGGCGAAGCTTTACGCTCCCTACATGCCGTCGTTTCACCGGATGCCGCGGAAAAGCTCCTTAAAGTCGATTGCGTCTTGCCGTCGAGCGCCGTTTACACCCAAGGCTTCGAGGTGCCGAACGTCGGGGAGGATAAGCTGTCGGAAACCGTGAGCTTGAACCTTCAGATGATATCGCCGATACCGGTCGCGTCCGCCAACATGGACGCCCAAGTCATCGGCGAGACGCCCGATCGTTATGAGCTCCTGGGCGCTTTCGCGGATAGCGCCGTCATCAATGATTTTAAAGAAGCGCTCGCCGCCGCCCGGTTCTTGCCGGTCGCTTTCGAATTCCCTTCGCTCGCCACATCGCGCCTCGTTGCCCGGTCGGTCAAGATCGGTCCGGAACCGGTGATGTTGCTGCATTTGAAAAGCGACGGCATCGACCTGGCCATTCTCCGGGACAGCCACCTTCATTTCAGCTACTTCCGTTCTTGGCGCTCGATCCAGGGGGACGCGCGTACGATCTCGCGGGAGCTTTTCGACGCCGTCATCGTCGAGGAGGTGCGCAAGGTGGTCAATTTTTCCGTGAGCCGTTGGAGCGCGGGACCGGTGGGCGTTTTGCTCGTCGCGCCCAACTTCGAGAACGAGATCGCCAAGCTCCTCGAGGCCAGCTTTAACTTGAGAGCGGCCCCTTTCAAGCCGGCAGAGGCCGGAATTCCGGCCAATTTTTACGCTGCCTTGGGGGCGGCGGTGCGCAGCGAAGAAACTGGCGTTGGTGAGCCGTTTCGGGTCATCAATATTGGTGGTGAAGGTCTCGGCCGGACGATGTCCGAAGACCAGATACTTAGCTTCATCGCCCTCTGGCGCAATATCGTCGCCGGAGTGCTCGCGATAATCCTCGTTGCTTTCATCTTCTCGGCTTCTTTCCTTATCAAGCAGGCGAACTCTCTGACCGAACAGGTCAACTCCTTCCGCCCGCCGGTGGACCAAAAAGCCTTGGCCGACCTTGTCGCCAAAGCCGACGACTTCAATCTCCTGGTGCACGGCGTAGCCGCGGCCCAAAATGGCGCCGTTCCTTGGTACGGTATATTGAACCACCTGATCGCCCTCTCGGGCCAAAATCGAGTGGTGCTTTCCGACATTTCGATCGGAAATTTCGCCTCGCACGTTCAAGTTTCGGCGACCGCGCCCGATTATGCGACCGTCCTCCAGTTCAAGAACGCTCTTGTGTCCGATCCCGCTTTCGGCAACGTCGATCTCCCGCTCACCCAAGTCACGACTCTGGGTAACAACACCGTGAGCTTCACCGTCAGTTTTAATTTTACGAACGCGGCTTTATCTCTCAAATAAGGCGGCCGCCACCGTTTTGAAGGAGTCCTCTAATTTGATTCGGTCAGCGGAGCTGATTTTTTTGAGGACGAACTCGCCGGCCTTGCGCCTTCTTTCCTCCGCGACCGGCCGGATGCCGATGCGCGCTCTCGGGAATTCATTCGTTTTGAGCCGAGCAATGACCGAAGCCACTCCTTTGTGACCGGCCGCCCCGCGGCCGGATTGGATCTTGGCTTCACCGACGGGCAGGTCGCTGTCGTCATGGACGACGAGCAGGTCCGCCGGCCTCATCTTGAAATATTTGAGAGCCGCCGCGACGGCCACGCCGCTTTCGTTCATGAAAACTTCGGGAAGAACGAACGTGACCCTGCCGGATTTGGCGTAACGGAAAGAATCTTTTTTGCGCCAGGAAGCTTCCCCGGCCAGAGCTTGGACCGCCAGCGCCCCGGCATTGTGATAGGTTTGCGTGAAAGCGGCGCCGGGATTCCCCAACCCCACCACCAAACGCACCTCGCGCCGGGACGTTTCTTTGGTAGCGTCTATTGCCATAAGTTCTTCTTTTCCATACAATTATCCCATAAATCCCTCACCCTTCAAAGAGTTTCTAAGAAATTTGGACGGTATTATGGCAATCAACCCGAGATCAAAAACAGTGTCCTATCATCAGGACTCCAGAGTCGCGGAGCCCGCGCTCTTTGGGGAATAAGGAATGAAGAAAACCCTTTGGTCTATCTTCGAAATGATCGAGACGATCGCTATCGCGGTCGTGGCGGTCTTTCTCGTCCGGACCTTTCTCGCCCAGCCCTTTCTTGTTTCCGGTTCGAGCATGGAACCGACGTTTAATAACGGAAATTACCTTTTGGTGGACGAGCTGACCTACCACTTGCGCGCTCCGGAGCGGGGCGAGGTGATCGTTTTCCGCTATCCGAAAGACCCGAGCACTTATTTCATCAAACGCATAATCGGCTTGCCCGGCGAGACGGTTTCGATAAGCGACGGCCAAGTGACCGTGACCGATCAAGGCCACATGGAGGTTCTCAAGGAACCCTATGTCGCCGAAACGGGGACCTTTTCCAACTTTACCGAGACATTGGGCCCGAACAATTACTTCGTGATGGGGGACAATCGCGATTTCAGTTTCGATTCCCGCAGCTGGGGACCGGTGCCTTCTTCCGATATCATCGGCTTGGTGCGCTTGCGTCTCTGGCCCTTGAATGAGGCGATGGCCTTCGGCGCGCCGAATTATTAAATCCAACGAAAACATTTTAGAGAGAGGGAAATGCCCAAGGATAAAAAAGTAAAAGCCAAAGCTCCCGCAGAGTGGTCGATCCCAAAAGGAACGGCCGACATCCTGCCAAAAGAACAGGAGGCTAGGAAGCTCTTCTGGCAGGTGGGGACGAGCGTGAGCGAACTCCACGATTTTTATTTTCTCGAGACGCCCCTCATCGAGACCGCCGATCTCTTTTCGGCCGGTTTCGGCGATCGGTATCCTTTGGTCGAAAGAATGTTCTATGGCTTGAAGGACAAGGAAGGCGAACGCATAGTTTTGCGTTTCAATCCCCACATCCCGGCGATGAGAAGCTACCTCGCGAACCATTTGGCCTATTTTTCTTCGCCGCTCAAGGCGTATTCTTGGGGGCCGGTCTTCCGCCAGGTCAAGGTTGCGGACGGCTTCAAGCGCGAATTCAGGGAGTGGTCGTTCGAGGTCATCGGCGAAGCCGATGCGATTTACGACGGCGAGATAATCTTGGCCCTTTACGACATTTTGCGGACGCTGAAACTGAAGAATCTCAAGCTTTCGATCACGAGCGCCGGTTGCCGCGTTTGCCGGCCGGCCTTCAAGCAAAAACTCAGGAATTATTACCGTCCCCTGAAAGAAGAGCTTTGCCGCGACTGCGCCCGGGATCTCGAAGAGAACCCTTACGCTCTCGCGCGTTGCAACGAGGAGAAGTGCAAGGCGCTCCGGGCCAAAGCCCCGATCGTCCTCGATTACCTTTGCCAGAACTGCAACAACCACTTCAAATCGGTCCTCGAACTCGTGGAGGACAACAGCATCGCCTATGAAATGAATCCGCACCTTTTACCGCTCAACGATTATTCCGACCGGACGACGTTCGAATTCTTCGTGCCGGAATACCCCCTGCCCATCGCCTCGGGAGGACGTTACGACTACTTGGCCGAGGCCCTGAAAGCCCGTTTCACTCCTGCCGTCGGAGGGGCGGTCGGCATGGAGCGGGCGCTCGAGGCTATGCGCCTCCAAGGCGTTGTGCCTCACCCCAAGGCGAAGCCCCGCGTGTTTTTCGTCGTTTTGAGCGACCAAGCAAAGAAGTCCGGCTTACGTTTGATGAACGAGCTGCGAGGAAGCGGCGTTGCGGTCGTCGAGGTGGTCGGGAAAAAGACGTTAAAGGCCCAGCTTAGGATCGCCGATCGTCTCGGCGTCCGATTGGCCCTCATCTTGGGCCAAAAGGAGGTTTTTGAGGGGACGATCATCGTTCGTGACACCGGGACGGGCGCTCAGGAGACCATCGTCGCCGAGCGGCTCGTCGAAGAAGTTAAGAAAAGACTGAACAACAAGTAATGGACTGCATCTTTTGCAAAATAATTGGCAAGGAGATACCGGCGAGCATCGTCTACGAAGACGACGCCGCTTTGGGGATCCTCGACGTCAACCCGCACGCCTGGGGCCACGCGATGATTTTGCCAAAAAAGCATTACCCGACTATATTGGAAGTGCCCCCGGAGGAGCTCGGGCCGCTGATGATCGCCGTCCAGAAAGTAACGGCGGCGATGAAAAAAGCGCTGGCGCCGGCCGGTTTCACGATCGGCGTCAACCACGGAGAGATCTCCGGTCAGTCGGTGCCGCACCTCCACATCCACATCTTGCCCAGGTTCACAGGCGACGGCGGCGGTTCCATTCATTCGGTGGTGAATCACCCCGGTCCGGAAAGCTTGGAAGAAACCAGGGCGCGGATCCGAAAGGCGCTCAGCGAATAAAACGGTCGAGCATCAAATATCAAAATAAAAACCAATGGCACTTGAAGTCAGAAAAAGAAAAGGCGAGAACGTGAACGCTTTCATCTACCGCTTCAATAAACGCGTGCAGCAAAGCGGCGTTTTGAAAGAGGTTAGAAAAAGGCGGGCGCACGGCCGGAGCGAGAACAAGCGGAAGCGCCGCAACCGCGCTCTTTACCGGATAACGACGCAAAAAGAACTCGCCAAGCTCACTATCGACCGCGTAAAATCGGAATTCGTC
>CAYRVA010000006.1:0-13423 GCA_964427645.1 uncultured Candidatus Saccharibacteria bacterium
GTTCATCGCCGGCATCGCTGCTCTCTTCGCGCCTTGCTGTATCACCGTTCTTCTCCCGGCTTACTTGGCTTCCATCTTCAGGCAGAGGAGGACCGTCGTCGCCATGACCGGGATATTCTTTCTCGGCCTCCTCGTCGTCTTTCTGCCACTGGGTCTCGGCATCGCTGCCTTCGGAACGTTTCTTACGAGCGTCCACAACCCGCTTTACTATGCCGGTTCCATATTCTTGATCCTTTTGGGAATATCGCTCCTCTTGGGCAAACATTTCTCGTTGCCGTTCCACATAAAACAAAAGAGCGGCGGGAGAGTGACTGGTCCCTGGTCAATATTTATCCTGGGCATCTTTTCTGGTTTCGCAACACTCTGCTGCGCACCGGTCTTAGCCGGCGTCCTGGCGCTCTCCGTTCTTCCGGGCTCGCTCTTCTGGGGAACTTTGTATGCTGCTGTTTATGTCTTGGGTATGGTCGTGCCGCTCTTCGTCTTGGCCTATTTCGCCGACAAATCCGGCCTCACCGAAAGAATGGGTTTCTTCCAGAAGCGGTTTACGTACCACTTGTTCGGAAAGGAAGTGGATATCGCTATCGCTGACATCATCGCCGGCGCAGTCTATCTCGCCATGGGCCTCCTGATCTTTTACCTCACGGCGACGAACGGTCTCGCGATGGGCGGCGGAGCGTACCAGACGAGCATCAATCTCTTCATGAACAAAATCTTAAATTTGATCCGCTGACATGAATGACAAAACACGAAAAGACAGGACAATACCGGCGGCGATAGTCCTCGCTGTCCTCATCGTCGCTTTCGGACTTGTTTACAAGGCCGGTGAAACGCCCGCTTCCAGTCAATCAGTGAAGCAGACGATAGACACGGAAGGTGGCACAACCCTGCCCGTCACTTGGGGAGACCTCGGCGCTCAAATGATAAAGAGCGGAGTTATCGATCCGAAGAAATTCGAAGCAGTGTATGCCGGGAACGGCGGTCTCGATCCGTATGAACGCAACCTGCTTTACGGAACAAGTAACGAAAACTTGACCATAAACAACCAGAACGCCGGCGTCATCCTCAATCTTCTATGGGCCTTGGGTCTTGGTAATAAAAATCAAATACTCGCAACCGGACCGATAGCCGATCCGCAATATGGCGGTGCGGGCGGATTCGCTTCGACGGGCGGATGGACCATCGCGGTTGGGAATGCGATGGATCACTTCAACGAGCATTCGTTCATCTCGCTCACGCCCGATGAGCAAGCGCTCGTCGAGGAGGTCGCGAAAAACATTTACCGCCCTTGCTGCGACAATCCGACCTACTTCCCGGACTGCAATCATGGCATGGCAATGCTCGGCTTTCTGGAACTCATGGCCTCCCAAGGGGCGACCGAAAGCGAAATGTACAAAGCGGCGCTCGCCCTTAACCAGTATTGGTTCCCGGATACGTACGCGAACATTGCAAAGTATTTGGAAGGGATAGAGCAGAACTATGCCGATATTGACCCGAAAACCATCCTTGGCAAAACCTATTCCAGCATTTCCGGCTACAACTTCGTCCTCTCGCAGATCAAGCCCACCAATAACCCATCGAGCGGCAGCTGCAGCGTGCAGTGAACGGAAAAGAGTTATCCCCAAGGGGGTCTTGATTATTATACCCCCCTAGGGTATATTGGAAGTAATGCAGAAAGAGGTTAAAAACAAGGCCCTGCGGCGTCTTAAGATCATCAAGGGCCAGTTGAACGGCTTAGAGAAGATGGTTGAAGACGGGAAATATTGCATCGACATCATCACGCAATCATCGGCTGTGAAACAGGCGCTTTCCGGCGTGGAAGATCTGATTTTAGAGAATCACCTCGCGGCGCACGCGGAGGAGCAGCTCAAATCCGGCAAGCACAAGAAATTGGCCGCAGAGATATTACGGATCTATAAACTGTCCAAAAAAATATGAAGATCGGACGCCAAAGGTCGGAGAGAAAATAAAATTATTCCATCATTCATTATGAATAAACTATCGCTTAAATTATACGGCTGGAGATGCGTGCTAGGCACGGAGGTTTTCTACCTGCTATGCTTGATTTACGGCGGCTTCCTGGTCGGCGATGCCGCGCAATTGCATCATTCGCTCTTCGCGCTTTTGCCGGGCTTTGCCTGGGGAACGGTGGGCGGCGTGATCTTCGGCGCTCTAGATCTTTTCGTTTTCGCCTGGGTATTTGCCTGGTATTATGTCTGGATGCATAACTCAAGCTTGACTAAATAGTTATGACAATAATATTCCTGCTCCTGCTGGGAGCATGTCTCGTCATGCACTTATTCATGATACTGGGGCACAAACACGCCGAAAAAAACATAAATCAACCACTACGGATGATCACGATGATAACGGAGTCAATCCTCCTCCGGCCAACGGACATTCGGCACATGAACACTGCCATTAATCAAGCAGTCATTAAAAACTATGGGAAATAAATTAAAATCATTGTTACAGAGAGTCGGCAGAAAAGACGGCCACAAGGATCCGGTCTGCGGCATGAAGGCCTCAAGCGATATTTTCAAGACGGAGTACGAGGGCCAGGCCTATTATTTCTGTTCCGAACATTGCCAAAAGCAATTTCTAGAAAATCCGTCGCGCTACGCCCGCTAACCGTATGAGCGTGGGGCGAAAGATAACCATACTTATCCTTATCAAGGCGTTAGCCGCAGTTGCGTTGCTTTTGGCTCTTTATTTCGTTATTGTTTCGGTAATTTCCGGATTGCCATTCGCCCTATTCCAGTTCAAGAGTTATTGGTACTTTCTCTCGGCTCTTGCTCTCGGATTCGGCATACAGATCGGCCTGTATTCATACTTGAAACAGTTGGTGAAAAACAACGCCATTGGTAAGACGGTTGCCGTTACCGGAACGACCTCTACTCTTGCAATGGTCTCCTGTTGCGCGCACTATTTGGCGAACATCGTGCCGATACTAGGGGTGGCCGGCGTCGTGTCCGTCGTCGCTGCGTATCAAATAGAGATTTTCTGGATCGGCCTGCTTTTCAACCTTTTCGGGATCGTCTTCATCGGCAACAAGATCATCAAACTCAAGAAGCGTACATAAAAAAGCGACTTTCGGAATCATCAACATGCAATACATTTGGCTTATATGGAGTTTGATCTTGATCGCGATCTGGTTTGCGATCTATGCATTCATCGGTTCAAAAGAACAGAGAAAAGAAATGCTTACCGTGAGCGCCTGGACGTCACTTTTGGGCCTTACCGAACCGCTTTTCGTACCGGCGTACTGGCTGCCTCCGTCGCTTTTCAATCTCGCCGCCCGCACCGGATTTGATATCGAAAGTTTGATCTTTTCTTTCGGCATCGGCGGCATCGCGTTCGTGCTCTACGGACTTTTCTTCAAATCAAGAGAAGTGCCGGTTGCGGAACACGAGCGCCATATGCGCCGGCACCGCTTCCACCTATGGGCGATTTTGTCAGCGCCGGCCATTTTCGTTGCTCTTTTCCTGACGACCAACCTGAACCCGATCTATACAGCCGTAATCGCGATGCTCGCAGGGGGTCTCGCCACGTGGTATTGCCGGCCGGACCTAAAGATGAAGATGATCACGAGCGCATTCCTTTTCCTGGCTCTCTACTTTATATATTTCCTGACGCTCATTGCCATTGCGCCGGGTTACGTGGCTAATGTCTGGGATCTGCAGATGATCAGCGGAATTTTGATCCTCGGCATTCCGATTGAAGAACTGCTTTTCGCTTTCGCTTTCGGCTTCATTTGGTCGAGCATCTACGAACACATCGCATGGAAAAAATTAAAATAATAAAGATATATGGAATACGATCATAGTATTATCTACACCTGTCCGATGGACCCGGACGTGATGTCCGATAAACCAGGCGAATGCCCGAAATGTGGCATGGAACTTGTACCGATGGATATGGGCCAAAAAGAAGAAACATACGGTCATGCCGCCCATCGCGGCCCAGGGGCGGAGCGTGATTTCAAGCGCAGGTTCTTTATCACGCTGCCCTTCGTTCTCCTCGTAATGGCCTTATCGCCGAACATGGAAAAATGGTTCGGATTTAGCATTGTCTTCGCCGGGAAAGAATGGGTCACGTTCCTGATCGGCGCGTTTATCTTTTTCTACGGCGGCTGGCCGTTTTTCAAGGCGTCAAAGGGAGAATTGACGCATAAAAATCCGGCCATGATGACGTTGGTGGCTTTTGCCATCACGGCGGGCTTCGCCTTCTCGGTGGCGGCGACACTCCTCTTCCCCGGCGATTCCCTCTACTGGGAGATCGCGACCCTGATCTCGGTATTCCTCTTGGGCCATTGGCTTGAAATGCGGGCGGTGAGAGGCGCGACCGGCGCTCTGGCGGAACTGGCCAAGCTCATTCCGCCGTCAGCCCATCGCATCAAGGAGGGAGGAGGAATTGAAGAAGTGGAGACCAACCAAATTGTCATAGGCGACCGGGTGCTCGTCAAACCGGGAGAAAAGATCCCGGTGGATGGCAGGGTCACTCTCGGCGAAAGTTCGGTAAGTGAAGCGATGCTCACCGGCGATACGCAGGATGTGGCGGATATTGTTGGAAAGGAATTGGGAATCGATACGGTTTTTGCCCATGTTATGCCGGAGGATAAAGTGAACAAAGTAAAAGAGCTTCAGGATGCCGGGCATATCGTCGCCATGGTGGGCGACGGCGTGAACGACGCGGCGGCGCTGACACAGGCGCACGTCGGCATCGCGATCGGAGCGGGTACCGACGTCGCGGTGGCCTCGGCGGAAATAGTGCTTATGAAAAGCAATCCGCTCGATATCGCAAAAGCTATTTCCTTGAGCCGCAGGACTAATCGAAAGATGATCCAAAACCTCGCTTGGGCGACCGGGTACAACGTGTTCGCTATACCTATTGCCGCTGGCGTGCTTTATCCCTCGCTCGGTATCCTTCTCCGGCCGGAATGGGCGGCGCTTCTTATAAGTGCTTCGTCGGTTATTGTTGTTTTTAACGCATTACTGCTCCGCAGGGAAAAACTTGGTTAACAATAAATCTAAAGGTCGCAATAAAAAAATTGATTTATGCCAATGATGGGATTTGGGTATGGATACGGTGGAGGATGGGATATTTTCAGTATGCTCTGGATGATCCTTTGGTGGGCGCTCATAATCATCGGTATCGTCGTCTTGGTACGCTGGCTCGGTCACGGGAGCCGACACCACCACGGGTGGTACAACAACAACAGAGATTCTCTCGATATTCTCAAGGAGCGGTACGCGAAAGGGGAAATAGACAAAAAAGAGTTCGAAGAGAAGAAAAAGGATTTAGGGATCTAAATACGATTCCAGAAAAGACCGGTCAATAATGGCTGGTCTTTTACTTTACTTTTTAATTTCTGCCTTCGAGTTTTGCCACTCTTTCTTCTAAACGTCTGATCTGGTTGGCGATCGTTGTAGTTTCTTGCCGGTTATCTTCGTAGAGGGAGATAAATTTATCGAGTTTTGTGAAAAGCTCGCTGGAGTTCACTTTCATCTCTTTTACATCGGCCTCTAATGTGTCCAGACGCTTATTGACACCAAGGAACTCGCCTTGCATCAAGCGAGCTAAATCATTAATGGTCATTTTATCATCATTCATGATAGGGCTATTATATCACACCTATCTTTGTGTCAACGGCCGGTTTTTACTCACCTTGTCCAGGAAAAAAGTTCGAACATCCTGTACCACCGTGCACTAAAAAGAAACGCGCGCTGGGAAGCACGCATACATCTTCGCGTACAATCAGCTTCAGTTTATTTTTAACTCTGTCTTGATGCGGGCGATTTCCTTCGTGTGCTCCTCCACCTCTTTCTCGATTCTCTTGACCCAGGCGGTCGTGAAAATGCGCTCTTCGTCAAGACGGCGGAGGATGGTAAGCATCTCGTCCTGCGTTGAGAGAACTTGATCCTTGAATTTATGGAACTCTGTTTTGGTCACCAACTCACCCAGTTTCTGGTCATGCTCCGCGAGTTTCGTGATGATCCTGTCTTCGTTCATAACAAGCTCATTATACCACGATCATCCTTCTGGCAATAGGTCATTTTTTCTCGACTTGTCCAGAAAAAAGTTCGAACATCCTGTACCAGGGTGCACAAATCATAAAATCTATCCTTGCGATGGGTTTTATGATTTTTGTTAAGGACTCGAACCTGGGAAGGGGGTCGGGGAAACGGGAGGTTCCCCCACTTAACTGCGGGGATTTTTGTATAATTAACAGGAATTCATATGGCCTCAAATAAGCTCTTTAACGTGCACCCGGATGTTTGGCGGCTGGGCTTCGTGAGTTTCCTGACCGACGTGAGCTCCGAGGCCATCTTTTCCGTTTTCGCCATCTTTTTTACGGTCATCATCGGCGCTTCAGCCGCTCTCTTGGGCCTGGTGGAGGGGTTAGCCGACTTTGCCTCATCGTCCTTGGACTACTTGGCCGGTTGGCTCTCGGACAAACTCGGCCAAAGGAAGCCCTTTGCTTTGGTCGGCTACGGTTTTTCCACTTTGGCCAAGTTCTTTTTGCTCATTGCAAGTTCTGTCCCCACCTTGGCCCTCTTCCGGATATTGGAGCGCCTGGGCAAGAGCTTCCGCGGGCCGCCGCGGGACGCTTGGCTTGCGAGCGTAGCCGACGAATCGGTCCGCGGCTACTCCTTCGGCATCCATAAGGCCCTGGACAAATCCGGGGCGGTCCTCGGCCCGCTTTTGGCCTATGCCCTCCTCAGTTGGTTCGGCCAGACCCAAACTACCTTTCACCTTCTTTTTATTATTGCGGCCATCGTCGCGGCGGGAGCGGTTGCCCTGCTTTTAGGCATCAAAGACCGGCCCGGCGTTCCACATGAGCGGGAAAACATCTTCAAGGCCTGGACCAAGCTTGATCCGAGCGTGAAACTATTTCTCCTGCCGGCGGGGATTTTTTCTTTGGCCTATTTCAGCTTCGGCTTTCTCCTCCTCAAGGCCTATGCGGTCGGCTTTGCCATCAAGGACGTGATCCTGCTCTACGCCCTTTTCAATCTCGCTTTCGTTCTGGTCTCCGCCCCCATCGGCCGTTTGGGCGATCGCATCGGCCGGCGGTACATCGTTCTTTTGGGATACCTGACCTATTTTTTTATGGCCGTTGGTTTCATCTTCGCGAGCCAAAAATGGGAGATTATCGTTCTCTTCGTCCTTTTCGGGGTCTTTTATAGTATTGATGAAGCCCAGGGCAAGGCCTTTATCGCGGACATTGAGCCGGAAAGGCGAGCGAGCGCCATCGGCTTTTACAACTTCGCGACCGGGCTTATCTATCTGCCCGCCTCGGTCATTGCCGGTCTTTTGTGGACAGCTCATCCGGCTTATGCCTTCGGCTTCGCTGCCTTTCTGACCTTGGCAGCTTTCGTGGTCTTTTTCCTTCTTCGGCAGAAGATCGCAAGCCGCAACGCTAAAACTTTGCTATAATCGGTGCATGAATCAAAAATGGGGGGTTATCGTTGCCGCGCTGGTGATCGCGGTGCTCATGTATGTGATCAGTGTTTATTCACCATCAACGACCAGTCCCGTACCGGCGACTTTTGACCCGCTCAATGCGGCTTACATCATAAACGGCCAAGCCGTTACTTTGGTGAATGGCCTATCGCAGGCACCCGCCGCTCCCGGTTCGGCTTCAATGGTCACGACGCGTATATTCGGCACGCCGACCTTGGGCGACCTGGACGGGGACGGCGTTCCGGATGCCGCCTTTCTTATCACACAGGACGGCGGAGGCAGCGGCACTTTCTTTTACGTCGCTGCTGCTCTTAACGAAAATGGCCTGACTGTCGGCACGAACGCTTTCTTTGTCGGCGACCGGATCGCGCCCCAAAATGTCCTTATCTCGAACGGGACCATTACCGTGAACTATGCCGACCGTAAGCCCGGCGAACCGATGACGGTCCAGCCATCCATTGGAATCTCCAGATACTTCACCGTGCAGGGGAACAATCTGGCCGAGATCAAATGATCGGCGTGCTATAATACCAGCATGAACGAAACAAAGAGGGGGCTTTTTAGTTTTGGCGTCGTCTTGGGCGTTAGTTTGATCATCGTCGCCATCATCGTCGGTTACGTCGTCTATTACGTGAAGACGTACGACAACGCCGTCATCACCGTGACGGGCGTCGCGACCAAAGAGCTTAAATCGGACGACGTTAAGTGGACTACCAATTTTTCCCACCGCACCGGCCCGGCCACGGCCGACCTGCAATCCGGCTCGGCTTCGATGAAGACCGACCTCAAGACCATTCTTGATTATTTCGCCTCGAGCGGCGTTGCGACGTCAGAGATAACCGTTCAGCCGCTCAGCATCGACCCGATGTACCAGACGCAGAACGGAGTAATGAGCGGCAAATACGGCGGTATGGATGGGACGCTCGTCGGTTACAATTTGAGCCAAACGATCGTCATTGAATCCGGGAACATCGATGGCATCACGCAGCTTTCCCAGAACGCATCCCAATACCTGATCGGCAAGGGGATCGTCTTTTCGGGTATGAATCCGGAATACTATATCAGGAGCTCGACGCTCGACTCGATGCGGGAGCAGATGCTCGCCGAGGCGCTGGGAGATGCGAAAACCCGAGCCCAGGCCATCACGGAAGGCGTGGGGGCTTCGGTCGGCAACCTCCGCTCGTCCTCGATCGGCGTCACCCAGATCACGCCGGTGAATTCGACCCAGGTATCGGATTACGGCTATTACGACACCCAATCCATCGAAAAGCTCATCACTTATCTCGTCCACGCCACATTCACGATGAAATAAGAATGAAAAAACGCCCGTTAGGGCGTTTTTTCATTTGAAAATCGTATAATAGAGATATGAAGAACTTCATACCCAAACTGACCGCGGAGGCCCACTGCGACGTGCCCTGCGGCATTTACGATCCGACGCCGGCGAAGATCGCGGCGAAAACGGTCGCAAGAATGGTCGACCAGATCGAGGATATCCATCCGCCGAAGGATTGGAACGACGCCTTGGCGGCGAGGACTTTTGTGCAAAGCGTTTCGCGGCGTGTGGCCGTAAAAGAAGAGCATGCGGCTGTCTGCAAGAAAGAGCTTTATATCCTTTGGTCGGATTTCTTCAAGCCCGAGCATTTAGCCAAATATCCGAATCTTCACGATATGTTCTGGAAAGCGGCCAAGCTTTGTTCCAAAGACAAGCAGACGATAAGCAAAGAGGACGCCGCGGCGCTTGTCGCGGCCGTGGACGAGATCGCCAAGGTCTTTTACGAGATTAAGGGCGATCCCAAACGCTACGATTCGTACAAGGATGTGACGGACAAGCTGTATTGAAACCCGGAGATCGAACCTCCTAATTTAATGCGTCCGATCTTGTTCAGGGTTGAGGTGAGCGGCGAGAGCCTTTGGCCGGAATTGGTTCCGGGAAGGACCTACTGGGCCACCGGCCTTTTGAAGCCCGGGGTGGGGAACTACGCCGTTTTCCGGAACCCGGACGAGGCGGGGAAGTTCATCGTCAAAAAGGTTAAGCACATCGAAAACGGCACTTACGATCTCGTTGGCACTGTTTCCTGGTCATCGTCATATCAAGTACCAAAAAGTGAGATTTTAGGCCGCATTTTGGGCGTTTAGCGGCTTGTTTTAGGAGGCCGAATTTGATATAATGGACTCAAATAGAGAGCCAAACGGCCTTTTTTATTGACGTATGGCAAAAGAAAAAGAAAACAAAGAAGTGAAAAACGCCGCTAAAGAAGGTTCTTCTTATAGCGCCCAAAACATCCAAGTCCTCGAGGGATTGGAACCGGTTCGCAAGCGTCCCGGCATGTACATCGGCTCGACCGGCACGGAAGGCTTACATCACCTCATCTGGGAGCTCGTCAACAACGCCATCGACGAAGCGATGGGCGGCTATGCCAAGAACGTGAAGATCGTTATCACGAAGGATAACCGCGTTTCGGTCGAGGATGACGGCCGTGGCATTCCGGTCGACATCCATCCGCAAACCAAGAAATCGGCCCTGGAAACGGTGATGACGACGCTTCATGCCGGCGGAAAATTCGACAGTAAGTCATATAAAACGGCCGGCGGCCTCCATGGCGTAGGTGCAAGCGTCGTTAACGCGCTTTCAACCTGGATGCGCGTCGAAGTTTATCGAGACAACGCCGTTTATTTCCAAGAGTATAAAAAGGGGAAACCGCTTTTCGCGGTAAAAAAGAACGGTAAATCGACCCACACCGGCACCAAGGCGATCTTCGAAGCCGACCAGGAAATATTCCAGACGGTGGTCTACGACCGCAAGAAGATCCTGGATTATCTGCGCCAGCAGGCCTATCTCACGAAGGGCGTCCGGATCGAGTTCGTCGACGAACGGGAAGAGCATCCCTTTTATTACGGCTTCTACTTCGAGGGCGGCCTCCACTCCTTTTTGCACCATATGTTGGACAGCGAACCCATTCTCCTCGATGAGAATTTTTACGTTCATAAAACTTCGGAAGATAACATCGAGGTCGAAGCTATCTTCACCTATGTCGATGACCAAGAGCCCAGGGAATTGAGCTTTGCGAACAACATTTACACGCCCGACGGCGGCATGCACTTGACCGGCCTCCGGAGCGCTCTTACGCGCACCTTGAACGACTACGCCCGCAGCGAGGGCTATTTGAAAGAAAAGGACGACAACCTGACGGGAGACGATATCCGCGAGGGGATCGTGGCGATCGTTTCGGTGAAGATCCGCGAACCGCAGTTCGAAGGACAAACTAAGGCCCGTTTGGGAAACCCCGAAGCGCGTCCGGCCGTCGAGATGGTCGTTTCCGAAGCCCTCAAAGAGTTTTTGGAAAAACACGGTAGCGTCGGGAAAAAGATCATCGAAAAGAACCTCCTCGCGGCCAAAGCGCGGCAGGCGGCCAAGGCGGCCAAAGATACTGTCCTCCGGAAAGGAGCATTGGAAGGATTGACACTCCCCGGAAAGCTAGCCGACTGTTCTTCCCGCAAAGCCGAGGAATCGGAGCTTTACATCGTTGAGGGCGACAGCGCCGGCGGATCCGCCAAACAAGGCCGCGACCGCCGGTTCCAGGCCATTTTGCCGCTCCGGGGCAAGATCATGAACGTCGAAAAATCGCGCATCGACAAGATGCTCGTGAACAAGGAGATTCGGGCGCTCGTCGTCGCGCTCGGCACCGCCATTTCCGAGAACTTCGACATCGAAAAGCTCCGCTACCACAAGATCGTCATTATGACCGATGCCGATGTCGACGGCGCCCACATCAGGACTCTTCTCCTTACGCTTTTTTACCGCTACTTCCCGAAAATCGTGGAGGACGGCTACCTTTACATCGCCCAACCGCCGCTTTACCAGCTCCGGAAAGGGAAGGAGATGGCTTACGCCTACAGCGACGCCGAACGCGACAAGATCTACAAAAAGATGGGCGGGGAATCGGTTATGATCCAGCGCTACAAGGGCTTGGGCGAAATGAATCCGTCCCAGCTCTGGGAAACGACCATGGACCCCGAAAGACGCCTCTTTTTGAAGGTCACGGTGGACGACGCCGTCGAAGCCGACAAGCTTTTCGACATCTTGATGGGCGAAATGGTGGAACCGCGCAAGAATTTCATCCAGGCGAACGCCGTTTACGCCAAGAACATAGATATTTAGACCCCTTGACGCCGGAGGGCGCTTGGCTTAACATACGAATAATTCCGCAGACGGCAGGTGTCCGAGAAAAGGACTTAAATTCTGCCCAGGAAAAAGCCAGAAATGGCCTTTTGTCTGCTTGGAAGCAGACTTTTACTTTAATATGAAGACAAAAGCGCAAAAAAAAGAGCAGATCGAGGCCGGGAAAAAAGCTCTCGATAAAAGCGAAACGGTGGTCATCACCGACTTCACCGGTCTTTCGGCGAACGATATGAACGCCTTCCGGAGGACCGTGCGCGGGTTGGGCGGTGCCGTGATGGTGGTGAAGAAACGACTCCTGAAACTCGTTCTAAAAGAAAAAGGCCTGGACTTCGAACCGAAGAGCTTTGCGGGGCAGACGGGCGTCGTCTTCTCGCCCAAAGACATGGTGGAAACCGCCGGCGCGATCTACAAGTTCGGCAAACCGTTCGCCAAGGCGGAGATATTCAAGATCACCGGTGGCTACGAGGTGAAAGAAAAGAAACACCTGGATGCCCCAACCGTGATACGCTACGGCCAGATCCCGCCTCGCGAGGTGCTCTTGGGCCAGGTCGCCTTCATGCTCACCGTTCCTATTAAGAAACTTTTGTTCATGTTGGACGAGAAAGCTAAAAAGGTCGCTTAAGCAAGAAGTAACCAAAACAAACAAATGTCGGAAAAATTCGAAAAAATAATCTCGGAGATCGAAAAGCTTTCGGTCTTGGAGCTCGCGGACCTCGTGAAGGCCCTCGAAGAGAAATTCGGCGTTTCCGCCGCGGCCATGGCCGTCGCGGGTCCCGGCAACGGCGGCAGCGCCGCGGCCGAAGAGAAAACCGCCTGGAACGTTCTCCTTAGAGCGGCTGGCGACCAGAAAATCAACGTCATTAAAGCCATCCGCGAAGCGACCGGCTTGGGCCTCAAGGAGGCGAAGGATATCGCCGACGGCGCTCCTAAGGTCGTCAAGGAAGGTCTGAAGAAAGAGGATGCCGAAGAGCTCAAGAAGAAACTTGAAGCGGTCGGCGCCACCGTTGAGCTTCAATAGTACGTTTGTTATACTTAGAGAAATGTTAAACAACCATTCCATTATCGTCGTCGGTTTGTCTCTTATCCTCCTTACGGACGGGCGGATGGTTGATTCTCTGAAGTAAATGGACGCTGACTAAAAGAAAAGAGAACAGACCCTCCGCCCCAAGCGGAGGGTTCTTCGTCTTCAGGCATAAGGACAGGGGAGACCTTATGCGTGGAGAGGAAGAAATTCTTCCATCCATCAGCCCTTTCCAAACAAAAAGGAGGAAACCATGATCCAGGTCAAGAATCTGGAAAGCTTGGATGGCGGCCGCGGCAAAAGATTCAAGGCCATAGTGATAAAAAAGGACGCTGCCGGCCATATAATCTCAAGCAAGATCGATTACGGCGTTGAAAAGATAAGCAGGGATCGATACCGGACGAAAAACGGGCAGATCGTTAGCGAAGCGCCGAAAGAAGGAGCGAAAGCATAATCGGGTTTACGGACGAAAACATCGCCCTAAAAACAACATCGTCCCAGACCGGGGACGCTCGGGGCCGCGCAATCCGCTGCCCCTTTTATTTATCCCCAGAAAGTATGGAGGCCCGGCCTCCTTATTTTGGCGGCGGTTGCGGACAGGCCCGTTTTTACTTATTCTAATACCTGAAAAGGGCGTTTAGTTCAGTGGTAGAACGTTGCATTCACATTGCAAAGATCGCTGGTTCGATTCCAGCAACGCCCACTGAGTGGACTATGTAGCCCACCTCTGAAAAGAGGTGGGCTTTTCGTCTCCTATG
>CAYRVA010000007.1:0-12595 GCA_964427645.1 uncultured Candidatus Saccharibacteria bacterium
AAGGTGACCTGCGCCTGCGGGAACACCTTTACCGTCGGTGCGACCGTACCGGAGATCAAGGTTGAAATCTGCTCTAAGTGCCATCCTTTTTACACCGGCCGCGAGCAGCTCATCGACACCGCCGGCCGTGTGGAGCGCTTCAAGGCGCGCCGCACCAAAGCGGAATCGGCCCCCAAGGCCAAAAAGAAGGCTCGCGTCGCGAAGAATAAGAAATAACCAATGGAACTTAAAGTCCAAACGAGAACGGTTTTCGGCAAGAGAACCAGGCAGCTTCGGCGGGACGGGTTAATCCCCGGCGAGGTTTTCGGCCACGGCGTCGAGAACGAACACGTGAGCGTCCCCTTGAAGGATTTTAAAAAGATCTTCGCCCAGGCCGGCGAAACGACCATCATCAACTTGGTAAACGAAAAGAACGAGAAGGCCCCGGCGATCATCGCCGACGTCGCCTATGACCACGTGAAAGACGAGGTGCTCGCCGTCGACTTCCACCGCATTCGCTTGGACGAGAAGCTTGAGGCCAAAGTGCCGATAGTGTTCGTCGGCTCCGCGCCGGCCGAGAAGAAAGGGCTGGTGCTCGTACGGGTCACTTCCGAAATAGAAGTGGAGGCGCTGCCGCAGGACATTCCCCATGATTTTTCTATCGATCTCTCCGGATTGGAAGAGAGCGGTCATGCCATTTACGTCAAAGACCTGAAGGTCTCGCCGAAGGTCAAAGTGAAAACCCCCGCCGACATGGCCATCGTCACCGTCACCGAACCGAAGAAGGAGGAAGCGGCCCCGCCGCCCGCCACGGAAGCGGCGACTGAAGGCGCGCCTCAAGCGGCGGAAGCAAAACCGGAAACGGAAGCGAAAGCCGAGGACAAACCGAAAAAGTAAAGAAACGGGCGCAAGCCCGTTTTCGTTTTATCTACGAGCGCAGTAGCGAAATAGCTCGGCCTATTTATGATATTATGAGGGTATGCGGCGGGAAATAAACGCCCTTTTCATTCTGCTCGTTGTATTTTTGCTCGCCGGCCAAGATCCGGCCGGACAGGCGGTCGCACGAGCCAAGACCGCCACTTCGACGGCTACCTCGACCGCCTCGTCCACCGCGCCCCTTATGGACGCCCAGGCTCAGCGCCAAGCTCTCGAAAGCCAACTGGCCCAACTCGAACAGCAAATCGAGGACCAGCAACAACAGATCGACACCTACCACAAGCAGGGGGTCACGCTGAACAATCAAATAAAGATCCTGAACACCCAGATCTCCCAGCTGAACAACCAGATCAAAGCGGTCAACCTCAAGCTGCAGGAGCTGAACGGCGACATCTCCGATACCCAAACGCAGATCAACCAGACGGAAAACCAGATCGAGGACGACAAAACGGCCATTGCCGAGGCCATCCAGACCATTTACGAATCCGACTCCCAAAGCACGGTCGAAATCCTCCTCGCGAACAACACCCTATCGGATTTCTTCGGCAAGGTGAACGACATCACGCTTGTGCAAGACAACCTGCGCACCACCCTGGATGCGATCGTGAAACTCCGCGGACAGCTCCTGAACCAAAAACAGGAATTGATGACGGAACAAACGGATACCCAAAACTTCCAGGCCATTCAGCAGGCGCAAAAGCAAAGCGTGGTCTCCGTCCAGAGCCAGAAAACGACTCTTTTGAAACAAACCCAGGGCCAGGAAGCCGCGTACAAAAAGCTTCTGGCTCAAACCCAGGCCTCCGCGGCGCAGATCCGCCAGCGCATTTTCCAGCTCCTCGGGGGCGGCCAAATGACGTTCGGTCAGGCTTACAGCTATGCAAAATTGGCTTCGCAGGCGACGGGTGTCCGGGCCGCGCTTATTTTGGCCATTCTTGACCGTGAATCGGCCCTGGGTCAAAACGTCGGAAAGTGTTCTTACAAAACGGCCATGAACCCGACACGGGATACACCGACATTCCTTAAGCTTCTTTCCCAGCTCGGCATCGACCCGAGTTCGCAGGCGGCCTACGTTTCCTGCCCGAACTCCGACGGCGTCTACGGCGGCGCCATGGGACCGGCCCAATTCATTCCTTCGACTTGGGCGCTCTATTCTTCGAAGATCTCGGCTGTTACCGGCGACAATCCGGCGAACCCGTGGAACAATTCCGATGCTTTCGTAGCCACAGCCCTTTATATAAAAGACCTGGAGACCTCCCAATCCTGCGTCAGCTACAGTCAGCAGATTCCGAGCGATTCCCAGGAGCTTCTGGAACGTTGCGCCGCCGCCAAGTATTACGCCGGGAATAATTGGTATACCTACCGCTTCTGGTACGGCCAGCCGGTCGTGAACCGGGCGAACCAGTTCGAGCAAGACATTCAAACGCTTATCGCCGCGAACGGCAACTCCTGAAGTATGGAGGTTCAACCTCCATACTTCCCTTAGGCTCCCTTGGCAAAAGCCTTGGCGATAAGATCGAAGTCTCCTTCGAGTATCTTTTCTATATTATGGAATTTTTTTCCGATGCGATGGTCGGTGATACGGTCTTCCGGGAAATTGTAGGTGCGAATCTTCTCGGAACGTTCACCGGTTCCGATCTGGTCGCGGCGAATCTGATCTATCGAACCGACCGACTGCTCTTTTTGGATCTCGAATAATTTCGCGCGGAGAACATCCATCGCCTTCTCGCGGTTCGCATGTTGGGAGCGCTCTTCGCGGGAAGAGACGACAATGCCCGTCGGCTTGTGCAAAATACGGACAGCTGTTTCTACCTTGTTAACGTTCTGGCCGCCCGGACCACCGGCGCGGGAAAAGGTAACCTCGAGATCGCTTTCCTTCACGTTCACATCTTTCGCTTCGACGATGGGCAGCACGGCAACGGAGGCCGTCGATGTGTGGATCCTTCCCTGCCGCTCCGTCACGGGTACACGCTGGACGCGGTGCACGCCGGATTCGTGCCCCAGTATATCGTAAACCCCCGCTCCGGAAACCTCAGCTACGAGCGTTTTGTACCCGCGCACGCCGGATTCGGAAGCGTCCAGGATCGTGAATCCCCAGCCTTTTTTCGCCGCATACCTCTGGTACATCCGCGCTAGGTCTCCGGCAAAAAGCGAGGCCTCGTCTCCACCGGTTCCCCCTCTAATCTCGAGAATTATTTTATTTATCTCCTTGGATTCCATGACAAAAAAGGTAGCACGAAATGCGCCTGCGCCGCAAAACCGCTCAGAGTTTCATGAAAAGCCTTAGGCGTTTCTCTATCACTTCTTCCATGTCTTTGATCGCCTCCGGCATTATCTTGTAAGGAGCCACTTCGTCCGGTTCGGCTTTAAGTTCGTCCTCAATACCTTTTCTCCAAGCGGCGCGAATCTCGGTCGAAATGTGAATGATGCTGATGCCGGATGCGATGGCTGCCGTAAAATCCTCGTCTACGATACCCGAACCGCCGTGCAAGACCAATGGAATTTTAACAGCGTCCTTGATGGCTTTGATGCGCGGTATGTCCAGACGCGGGTTTGGCGCATTTTTGAACATGCCGTGGATATTCCCCACGGCCGGAGCTAAAAGATCGACACCGGTCTCTTGGACGAACCGGGCAGTATCTTCGGGCTTCGTGAGCATCTCGGGCGAAAGAGCCGCTCCTTCCGGGATTTTGTCCCAAATTTCTGAGTCGGAACCGATGTAGCCCATCTCGCCCTCGACGAGAACGTTCGGGCTTTTTGCTCTCAAGCTCTGGACCACCGTTTTGGTCCGGGAAATATTTTCGTCCAGGGAAAACTTACCTCCGTCAAAAAGCACTTCGTCAAAACCGTTCCCGGCCGCTTCTTCGGCGAGAGCGGGGTCGTGGGTATGGTCGGCGTTCAAATACAACCAGAAACCTTCGCCGTCCTGGTCGCCGTTTTCTCGATTCTCGCTGTCCAAAAGCGCCCGCACCTCCGGCACGCCGATGTATTTCCTTTCCCCTTCCGAAACGCCAATAAGAACGGGCACGTTCAGTTTTTTCGCCACGTTCACAACTGCTTTTAACTGCTCGAGGCCGGCAATGTTGAAATGCCCCAAGGCGACCCCCTTCGCCTCCGCTTTCTCCAGTTCCGCTTTCAGTGTGCGCATATTGTTATTTAGAATTTTATCACGCCCTTGTTGAAGTTTTCGATGAGAAGCTTTTCCATCGCCTCTTCGCCGCCCGCGTATTCTTCGAAGACCTTCGTCCACATGCTTTCGCGCTGATGATAGTTCATTGTCTGGTCTTCCCCTTCCATGAAGGAGACGAGAGACATGGCGTTGTCCTCGAGATCGAAAGAAACGACCTCACTACCGCCGTCCGCGAATATCCCGCCCACCCAGTCGAGATCGTGCCATATGGAAAGATCCAAATTCGCCTTAGGCGCCTTGAAGGCCGTGAGGTCGCGCTGACCCCGCGCCCAGTGGACCGATTCCGGGTTTACCCGCGGCAAGAAAAGACGCGGGTCTTGCGGATCTATCTTCCAAAGGTAGCGTTGGACCATGAGCCATTCCCCCGGGCCAACCGATTTATTTTCCGGGACGTCGCCCCGGAGAAGCTCTTTTAAGTTGCCTGCGAAGTTCGGTTCGGTCGAATACCTGCGAAAAAGCTTGGAATAGAAATCTATCTCATGGAAGTAATGCAAGAGAAGAGCGAAATCGCGGAGAAACTTGCCGGGCACGTTCTCCTTGATCGGGTTCACGAAGATAACGCCGAATTCCTTCAAATGGCTCACGTTGTGGTGCTTTTTTTTCACGAACTCTTGCGAGACCGTCTTCCACTCCGGTCCCAGGACGGATGTCTCGATATCCCGCTCCTCGAAATCCTTGGCCGTGAAATCGTTGTAAGCGGCATCGAAGGTCTCGTGCATCCATTCCTCCGATTCGATGAACCGCAAAGTGCTGAAAAGCTCCGTCACGTCGTGGCCCTTCAGGGCTTCGTCGATATTTTTGACGCCAAGATAGACCAAAAGTTTCTGCGGCTCGCGCTTGTGGAGTATCTCTACGCCCAATTCCTTCTTCAGGAAAAATCCTTTGCCGCATGTTGCGATCTGGCGCGCCAAGCGCGCTGCTTTATGGAACTCCGTATCGCCCGGAACATTATCCAGGAAACTCAGGAGGTGCTTTTCATGGCTCAAAACGGTGTTGCGGAGAACGCTCTTTACGTGGGGCGCCGAGCGCTCATTGCTGTTCAATATGGCGAGCGTCCGCCCGATGCGTCCTTCGTTCTCGGCCGACACTTTTTCGAGGATGCCACCCCGGCCGGTGCGCTTCGCCATCTCCGCCTCCAGAGCCTCGAGCATTTCCCTTTTAACCCCCAAAACTCTCGCCAAATCGCTTAGCTTGTCCATGATTAGATGTTCTCGATTTTGATCTTGAGATGCTTGAACCGGGCCGCGTTCGCCCCGCTCCGCGTGAGCGTTCCTTCCGTCGCTCCCAGATATTCCACGACAGATGTGGCGTTCGCAGAGGCCAGCCGGATCGCTTCGGCCATTTGTTTCGGCGTGGTCCGGCTAAGGTTCCCGAACGTCACGCCGGAACGGACGAGACCGGCGACGAAACCGGAGCCGAAGGCGTCGCCCGCGCCCGTCCGGTCGACGAGTCGGCGTTCTTTGAACGTGCCGGCGCGGTAGACGAGGCGCCCGTCCGAAACCGTGACTCCTTCTGCGCCGTTCGTAACAGCCAAGATTCCGGGACTCATGAGGTCATCCAGTTTTTTGAAAACCTCCCGCTCGCGGCGGAACGGAATGCCTGTGAGGAGCGCCGCTTCTTCTTCGTTCAAGACCAAAAAAGATATCTTTCGGAGCGAGCGGATGATCTCCGACCGGCCGTGCGCCAAGTGGTAGCCGCTCGGGTTGAAAGCGACGGCGATCCGATTCTTCCAAGCGAAATCGAGGAAAGCCGAGTATGACTTTTCCGATTTGCCGGAAAGTGAAAGGTACCACCATTTGCTCTTCAAATCGTTGAGATTCACGTCGCGCGCGCCGAAATCGTTGGAAGCGCCGTGGCAATTCAAAATGGTCCGTTCCCCGTTCTTGACGAGAAGGACCGAGAAGGCTGTCGACATATCTTTATCCACGGAGATCATCGCGGTATTTACACCTTCCTGCTTAAGCCTTTTTATCACCGCTTCCCCGTTATCATCCGCCCCGACGCGCCCGACGCAGGCGACCCCGAGGCCCTGCCGCGCAAATGTGACAGAGGCGTTCCCGGAATTCCCGCCGAGCGTTTCGTAAATGCTTTTTATGTCCAGCTTGTCTCCGAAAGGCAACCGGAAGGCCCGGCCGGAAGGCGTGCCGTCGAAAGGTTCCAGCTTCAAATTCGAAGCGTCGAAGAAACAATCCCGTGTCACCGAACCGATGGCAATAATATCGCGCATGCTATTTTCTGCTCAAAACTTTCTTCACAGCCGCTTTAATGTCCTTGGCGCTTAAACCGTACTTATCGAGCAAAGTCGATGGCGGCCCCGATTCGGCGAACGTGTCTTTTAACCCGACGAACTCCATCGGCGCCGGGCGGTGTTTCGCCAAAAGCTCCGCTATCGCGCCGCCCAAGCCGCCCGCGATTTGGTGTTCTTCCGCCGTGACGACCGCGCCGGTCCTTTCGGCGAAACTCAAAACGGTTTCTTCGTCGAGCGGCTTTACGGTGTGGCTGTTCACGACGTACACCGCTATTTTTTCCTTTTCCAATTCCTTGGCGGCAAGGAGCGCCGCATGGACCATTATTCCGCAGGCGAATATGACGGCATCTGCTTTTTTGCCGCTGCCATTCCCGGGCATCCAGTAAACGTCCGCCCGGCCGGGCCGGAAAGGCGTTTCCGCCGTCGTAACGATCGGACTCTTTTCGCGCCCGAAGCGCAAATAAACCGGGCCCAATATCTTCACGGCCGCAAGAGTCACCCGCTCGGCTTCAAAGGCGTCGCAAGGCACGAAGACCTTCATGTTCGGCATCGCCCGCATTATGGCGATGTCTTCCGTCCCTTGGTGCGTCGCGCCGTCCTGGCCGACGGATATGCCCGCATGATGGCCGGCGATCTTCACGTTCGAGTTGTTGTAGGCGATAGTCGTCCTGATCTGCTCATAGTTTCGGCCGGGTGAGAACGTGGCGTAAGAGGCAATGAACGGTACCTTGCCGGAAACGCCGAGACCCGCCGCAATAGTCGCCATGTTCTGCTCGGCCACACCCATTTCGAAATACCTTTCGGGGAACTTTTTGGCGAACGCTTCCGTGCGCGTGGATTCCGTGAGGTCGGCGCAGAGCGCGACAACGTTTTGGTTATCTTCCCCCGCCTTAAGGAGGCCGGTACCGTAGCCGTCCCGCGTGGGTTTTTGTTCCACGTTTCCGTCGAAAAGCTTTTCGTTCAGTTTTAGTCCCGGGTTAAGCATTTTCTTTTTCTTTGTCCTTTTTGATCATTCCCCAATGGTAAAGGTAAAGCGGAAAACCGACGACGATGAAGGCAATAGCCTCGGCCGCGTCCCCCTGCCTTTGAGCGGCGGTCTGCTGTTCTTGGTAGGCCTGTAATTCTTCCTGCGAGGGACCGCTGGGAGTCGAAGTGCTTTTATCAACGGACGACGGCGCCGCCATCGGGTATGGGTAATATTTGTCCGCCGCCGTGAAAACCCAGGATTTGAGACCGAGGTCCACCAGGCGAACCAAGCCGATCACGAACAATACGAGACCGACGAGCGCAAAAAGATAGAGATATATTTTTCTGATAAGAGGATGATTATTCATGTTCGCTTTTGATTCGGCCGCCGAGCGTCCGCAGTTCCGCAAGCGCCCGCCGCGCCTCTTCCTTATTCGGCGGTTTTCCGTGCCAAAGATAATCGCGTTCCATAAAAGAGACGCCCTTCCCGGGTATTGTGTGAGCGATGATGAGGGTCGGCTTCTCGTATATCGCTTCGGCCTCCGAAACGGCCGCGACGAGTTCCGGCATGCTGTGGCCGTCGATCTCCAAAACGTGCCAGTTGAAGGCTTCGTATTTGGCCTTGATGTTTTCCAAAGGCATCACGTTTTCAGTGAAACCGTCGATCTGGATGTTGTTGCGGTCCATGATGACGGTGAGATTCGAGAGCTTATTCTTCCCCGCAAACATCACCGCTTCCCAAATATTCCCCTCGTCGTGCTCGCCATCTGACACCAGGCAATAGACCCGGTATTTCTTATTATCCAGTTTTCCGGCCCAGGCCATTCCGATCGCCTGCGAAAGCCCGGAACCCAATGGACCGGATGTTGTCTCGATCCCCGGCAAGGTGCCGCGGTGCGGATGCCCCTGCAGGCGTGAATCGATCTTTCGCAGGGTCTTGAGCTCCTCGATCGGGAAGTAGCCGGCGTAGGCCAGGGCAGCGTAAAGCACCGGGCAAATATGGCCGTTTGAGAGGACCAACCGGTCGCGGTCGGGCCATTTCGGCATCTTTGGCTTGTGCCTAAGGATGTGGAAATACATCGCGGTCATAACATCCGCCATGCCCAAAGCACCGGCCGAGTGCCCCGAACCAGCCTCAAGAAGCATCTCGATGACCTTTTCGCGGATGCGATTCGCCAGTTCTTCCAGATATTGGAGTTTGCCTTCGTGGAGAGTCGTCATTTCAATTATTATAACAGCCTTTCAAATCGCTTTCAGGTCCTCGTAAGCCTTTTCCGGTTCGACCGAACCGAAAATGTACGTTGAGGAGACTATTTCGTCGCCGCCAGCGGCCTTCACCGCCTTGGCCGTTTCAGGATCAATTCCGCCATCTACGCTCACGATGAGTCGCGGCGCTTTCGATTTTATATATTTTATCTTTTCCAAAACCGCTCCATCGAACTTTCCGCCGGAATAGCCGATGGGCACGGCAAGGAGATGTACCCCTTTGAGCCCCGGCTCGTTCAAAAAGCCGTTCAAAACATCCACCGGCGTCTCTTTTTTCAAACCTAAAAAGATCTCGGATTCCTTGGTGTCATTAATGACACCAAGGAATTTCTCTTGCAGGGCCTCGATGTGAATAACGGCTCTTTTGGCGCCGGCTTTAAACCAACTTTCCAGAACATTCTCCGGGTTTGCGACCATTAAATGGACATGCGCCTCAATGGGGTATTTCGATAAAAGCTCCCTAAGTTCATCCGGCGTGCCCCCGATAACAACGGGCGCGAAGATACCGTCCCCCACGTCGATGTGGACGGATGGCGCGCCCATCCCGGCCGCCGCCTCAAAACGCTTGCGGGCGCATTCGATATCTCCGCAATTGACGACGGGCGAGACTTTCATCGGCTGTCGCCTTCTAAGCGCAGGTCCGGCGACGGATTGAAAACCTTATCTTCGAGCTCGGTGATCTGCCCCAGCCTTTGCCGATGGCGGTTTTCCCCCGAAAACGGCGTTTGAAGCCAGGTTGTCACTATCTTTTGAGCCGTCGGATCGTCCAGATAGTTGGCGCCGAGAGCGAGAACGTTCGCATCGTCGTCATTCCTGGCGTCGAAAGCTTGGTCCGGCGAGGAAGCCAAAGCGCAACGAACGCGGCGGAACTTGTTCGCCACGACGTCAACGCCGACTCCAGAACCGCAGATTACGATACCGCGCGCGGTCTCGAACTCGTCGCTCACCCTCTTCGCGACCCCGGCGGCGTAAGGAGGGTAATCGTCCCCTTCTTCGTAGGTCTTGGCGCCCAGGTCCGCCACGCTGTATCCGCGGGCGGAAAGGAAAAGCTTGAGTTTCTCCTTCAGGGCGAAACCTTTATGGTCCGATCCGATATAGATGAGCATCTTAAAGCGAGGCGACCATCGCGACGTGCTTCACGAGCGTCGAAACGTAACCGGCCTCGTTGTCGTACCAAGAGAGGACCTTTACAAGATCGCCGTCCACCACTTTCGTGAAATTCAGGTCGACGATGGCGCCATAGGGCGCGCCCAGGATATCGGAAGAAACGACCTGGTCTTCGATGACGCCTAAAATCCCATGCCAGCGGGGGCTTGCCACTGCTTGCTTGAAGATATCGTTTACTTCCTCCACGCTCGTTTTCCGCTTCGCCAAAAAAGTTATGTCGGCGATGGAGCCGGAAACGACCGGAACGCGCATGGATATGCCGTCGAACTTCCCCTGGAGCTCTTTGATGGCCCGCGTGACGGCGATGGCCGCCCCCGTCGTCGAGGGGACGATGTTTTGAGCCGCCGCCCGGCCGCGCCGGAAGTCGTGGCCTTTGACCGGACCGTCCACGATGGACTGGGTCGCGGTATAGCCGTGGACGGTGTTCAGGATCGCCTTCAAGATTCCGGGGTTTTCGCTCATCACTTGGATGACGGGCGAGGCGGAGTTTGTGGTGCAGGAACCGTTCGAGGTGAGGACGACGCCTTTGGCCTCGTCTTCGTTCACGCCCATGAGGACGGTTTGCCCTTCCGGCCCGTCGGCGTCCTTGGCCGGCGCCGTGATGACGACGCGCTTCGCGCCGGCGGCTAAATGTACCTTGGCCTTTTCGTACTCCTCGAATATCCCGGTCGCTTCGACGACGATGTCGATGCCGAGCGCTTTCCAAGGGAGCTGGGTCGGGTCCTTGATCTGCAAGAACTCGATCGTCTTGCCATCGACGACGAGCTTGCCGTCTTTGACCTCCACGCTCCGATCGAACATCCGGTAGACCGTATCGTACTTCAAAAGGTACGCCAGGTTATCGACGTTCCCCAGATCGTTTATCGCGACGATGTCGATATCTTTGTTTCCCCACGCTTGTTTCAGAAACAATCGTCCGATCCTTCCGAAACCGTTTATCGCTACTTTTGCCATGTTTTTTATTTGTTCAACTCTTTGTAAACCTTCCCGGCCTTTTCAATGGAAGGTTTCAGGGTCGCCGCTCCTTCATCCCAGCTTGCCGGGCAAACGTGGCCCGGATTCGTCCGAACGAAGTGCAGCGCCTTCACTTTCCGCAGTATCTCGCCGGCGCTCCGGCCGATCGCGTCGGACGTGACATCGATCGCCCGCAGGATCCCGTCGGGATCGATGATGAAGGCGGCTCTTTGCGCCACGCCCGAGCTTTCGTCATAAATGCCGAGCTCGCGCGAAAGCTTGCCGTTATGGTCCGCCGCCATGGGGTATTTCACGCCTTTCAAAAGCTCTTCGGTTTCGAGCCAGGCCTTATGGGTGAAAATAGTGTCCGTCGAGACGCCGACCACTTCGGCGTGGTATTTCTTGAAATCGCCGTAGCGCTTCGCCAGATCGGCAAGCTCGGTGGGACAGACAAAGGTGAAGTCGGCCGGATAGAAGAAAAGCACCAGCCATTCGCCTTTGAAGTCTTCGTTTTTAAGATGCCCGACCTTGTCCCCCTCTCTCCGATAAGTCTCCAAGGAAAAGCTTGGGAACTTCTGGTCAACGGTGTACATATCTCAATTTTAGATTCGCTCACTTGCCTGTCAAGCAGAAAAAACCTAACATAAAGGCAGATTCCTTTATTTTTGCAAAAAAGCGGAGGGAATATGATCAAGCTTCAGCTTCACGGCCAGCGGTTCCGTAAACTGCAACCGATCCTCTGGGATTTATATCGGGACCTGGAGCCAAGACAGATAAACGAAGCAGTAGGCGAACGGCCATCGCCCTGGCAGCGCGTTTCCTACATCCTTTCGAAACCGGAGATTAAGAGATTCTTCGGCGGCCAAGAAATGGTTTTCATGCCCCCGAAGTCCGGAACGATGGAAGTCGCCTTTTTCGGTGGCGCCGAATTCGCTCAGCAGTTCGCGGGCAACGTCGACATCGATTTTTTCGATGGCGGCTTCAATCCGAAGCCCACCTTAAGCGATATCCTCAAGCGTTTCCGGATGGAGGATTGGTCGCCGGAAGACGTCGAAATAGCCTGGGAAGGCCTGACTGGCTTCGGCATCGACCGCGAAGGATTGCTTGTGATGAAATCAAGCTATAATTCGATCTCATCCATCGGCTACGATAAAAAATTCGACACGCAGTGGCTGGGCGAAATTCTCATCCCCTGCCAAGCGGCTCGCGATGCCGTGGCGAAAACGGTCGAACACGAACTGTATCCGGAAAGCGATCCTGAGCCGCATCTTTACGAAACGGCCGCCGGGCACATCATGAAATACTGCACCGAATCCAGTGCCTGCAACCGGGTGAAACGGATGATGGGCGAAATGCTGCGGTCGCCCAGCATGGAGGAGTTGCACCGCTTTCGGTCCCAACCGGAAAAACTGGAAAAATTATTGGAGGTCTTTTGAAAGAAATAAGCCGACCCTTCGGGGCCGGCGTTTTTTATCCTATTGCGGATTCCCCAGCGCGTTGAAGCCGGGAAGGAGCGGTTTGACCGAAACTTGGTCGCCCGCTTTGAGACGCAGGATGGCCGAGCGCCCGGCGTGGAGTTCGAGCACGCGGTCGACCGGCTCCGGCGGATAGTAGATCTGAAGCGCGCTGTCGGGCGTGCCCGGCGCGGGCGGGGGGACATTCTCGGTGTAACCGACGACCGTGCGGCCGCTCACCCAAACGATGTCGATCGGGAAATTCATATCCTTCATCCAGAAACCGTAGGTTTCGGCGTCCGGAAAGATGAAATACATTCCGTCGTTGATGCCGAGGCTCGTCCGCCCTCCCAAGCCCTGGTTCCGGGCGGAAGGCGTCTTGGCCGTATCGGCGACTATGTATTGGCCGTTGATCCCCACTTCCACCCTGTTCCCCAC
>CAYRVA010000008.1:0-12390 GCA_964427645.1 uncultured Candidatus Saccharibacteria bacterium
GGTCATAGCAACGCCGACCCGGATGCCATCGGCCGAGAACGGAAACTTGGAAAGGGCCGTATAAAATATGAAATAACGACCCTCGAACTCGGTGATCCTCGGATCTTCGCAGCCGTACTTTTCCCAGTCTTTTTCCGGTCCGAAAAGCAGGCGTTTCTCCTCAAAAAGCACTCCGTCGCGGCTCCGGGCATACCCGATGCGCGAAACCTCAAGCTCCACCCCGTCGATCTTTTGCTTGGCAGAAACCGCGCGGTAGACCAAATGGACCGAACGCCCGCCGGGAGCGACCGAAGGATTGAAAGCCGCCTCGGTTTCCCAAGCGTTGCCGCTCTCGGGATGCAGGATCGGATTCTCTTCCGATTTATCGATGTTGATCATGCCATTATTTTACCGCCCTCGCCGGGACCGCTTTCGGTGAACCGTTGCGTTTGAGCTCTTTTAGGAATGCCTTGAGATCGGCCGTCGCTACGCAACCCACGGTATCGGCACCGCCGTAGTAAATGAAAAGCGTCCCCTCAACGATCGCCGCACCGCAAGCATAAACGACGCCGGACTTGAAACCGCAGTTCTCGTACATTTCGTCCGGTTCCAGGATCGGCCCTCGCGAGCGGGCGATTATTTTTTCCGGATCGTCGATGTCCAAAAGCATCGCCCCAAGCTTGTAGCGATCCGGGTCGCGCCGGTCCATGGCGTGATAAAGCACGAGCCAGCCTTCTTTGGTTTTGAGAGGTGGCGGGCCGACTCCCCGCATTTGGTTGTCCCAAAAGCTCTTCCGACGAGCGGCGCCATGCCGGCTTCGAATGAACTTCGTCCCGTCAAACTCGTCCAAAGAATCGACGTACTCTATGGCCACTTTCGGCGAAACGCTGTGAAGGATCGCGTGTTTACCCTTGATCCTCTCCGGGAAAAGCACCCAATTCTTGTTGAGCTCGCCCGGCGGCGAAATGAAGATCGGCTCTTTCCAGCGCCAACGTTTTCGTTTGAAATCAGCGAGCGGCAGCGAGGTCAAGGCGATGCGGAGCGACGACCAACCGTCGAAAGCGGTGTAGAGGAGGTAAACAGTATCGCCGACCAGCGTCAAGCGCGGGTCTTCGGCCCCGCCGTTCCAACCGCCGCCCGAGCTATAGTTCAAAAGCAACGACTCTCCAAGACGAGACGACGGTTTTTCCAAAGACCTGGCGTATGCCGGCTCATCGAGGCGTTCGTCGATAGCAACGCCGTCTTCGCTCCGGGCATACCCAAGAACGGAAGAATCGGTATCGCCGATCGCCCGGTAAAGCAGATAGACCGTGCTCCCCACCGCAAAAGCACCGGGATTGAAGGTCGCTTTCGATTCCCACCAATTCACCGCCTTTGGCTCGATAATGGGGTTATCTTCCGACCGCCGGAGATCCAGCGGGCTTTTTTTCTTGGCCGGCGCGAGTCGACGTGCCGGGCGGCGAACCGATGTTCGGCCGCTTTTCACGATCGTTTTCCTTTTCCCCCCAATTCCCCCAGCTTTAAAAAGATTTAACCGTGGTATTGAATTTATCAATGTAGCGCGACCCTTTAGAATTAGAACATGGAAAATAATATCGTGATACGATATAATCATACCATAACCCACCATGTTGCCAGCGGCCTCACGGTGTGGATAACCGGCCTATGACCCGAATCAACAGATATGCCAGCGTCTCACAGTACGAGGCACTCTCTGATTTCCGCTACTTAATTATCCAATATCTCAAAAAGAGCTTGCGGGCGGCGAAGATGGCCGGCGTCGAACCACAACAGCATCTCCTTTTATTGCACCTAGCCGGTCTTTCCAGAGACCAACAGCCGACCATCCGGGTTCTGGCCGAACGTTTAGAGTCCAGCCACAACGCCGTCGTGGAACTGGTGGACCGCGCCGTTCAAAGCGGTTTGGTCAAAAAAACAAAGCGCGTAGCGACGGCCGCAAGGTCCTCATCCGCATTACGCCCAAAGGTAAACGCCGATTGGAAACAATCACTCAGACCGGGATCGCCGAGCTCCGAACCAATGGGCCAGCTCTCGTGGGAGCGCTAGTTAGAATCGTCACGCAAATCGAGGGGGGTGAGCGAAATTGAAACTGTTTCCCCCGTACGGTATGCTTCCATTGGATGAGCAAAAGAGCTTCCGCTTTTATATTGTTCGGGGTGATCTTGGGGGCAGCGGCCATCGCGGCTTTTTTTCCTTACCGGCCGGGATTCGTCGTGAGCGAAGGCACCTACCCCCCGCTTGATACCTCCGCCTACAACCGGAAGATCGCCGATCTGGCGAATTACCCCAAATTGATCCTAGCCACCTCGACCGCCACGTCGACGGTCTACGGAGAAAACTACTCCTGGCCCGTGAAAACAGTCTACCCTTTAGGCGGAGCCTGGCTGCCTTTTAACCGCATCGTCGCCTACTACGGCAATTTTTATTCCGCCCAAATGGGCGTATTGGGACAGTATCCGCCGGAGCAAATGCTCCAGATGCTCAAAGACCAAGCGGCAGAGTGGCAGGCGGCGGCCACGGGAACGCCCGTCATACCTGCGCTGGATTACATCGCCGTAGCCGCTCAAAACAACCCCGGCCCGGACGGAATGTACCGCTTGAGGATGCCTGAAGACCAGATCCAGAAGGCGATCAGTCTCGCGAACCAGATCAGCGGGCTGGTCGTTCTGGACGTCCAGATCGGACTCAGCACCGTTCAAAAAGAGGTGCCGCTCCTTGCTCCCTACCTTAAATTACCGAACGTGGAGCTTGCGCTTGATCCGGAATTTTCCATGCGCGATGGCGGGACTCCGGGAGAACGCATAGGCACGATGGACGCCAAGGACATCGACTATGCCGCGGAGTATTTGGCCGGACTGGTGCGCCAGTACCACCTGCCGCCGAAGTTCCTCGTTGTCCACCGCTTCACCGAAGAGATGGTTACGAACGCCGGAGATATCGAGCCGTTGCCCGAAGCCCAGATCGTGATGGACATGGACGGCTTCGGCACGCCGGCGCAAAAACAGAAGGCATACCGCGGCGTCGTCGCCTCGGAACCGGTCCAATTCACCGGTATAAAGCTTTTTTATAAAAACGACGTTCTGCAACCGGGCAGCCACTTGATGGCGCCGGAAGAAGTCCTGAAACTTTCCCCTCAGCCGATCTTCATCCAGTACCATTAGGAAAGAGTCCTTCGACACGGCTCAGGGTAAACAAAAAGCGGCGCCTCACGCGCCGCCTTTGGTTTAAAAGGTACACCAAATCTACTTGAGTTTCAAATGAAGATTGAAAAGGCGCAGGGAGTTCAAAAGAGGGAAGAAATCCGTCACGAAATTGAAAGCCGCCGCTCCCTCGGGCCCGATGAAACGGGCAAGAACGAGGAAAAGGCCCACGGCGTTCACGATACCCCAAATCCAAAAGTCCTGCCTTGCGATGCCCTGGGTGTAGCGGCCGAGGACCATGGTTTCCGGCAATTCCTCGAGGTCGTCCCGCATCAAAGCGATATCGGCCGCCTCAATAGCCGCATCCGAACCGATCGCTCCCATCGCGACCCCCACATCCGCGAGCGCCAAGGCCGCCGCGTCGTTCACACCGTCCCCGACCATTACGAGCTTTCCGGCGGCGGCTAAATCCTTCCTTATGAAAGTGAGTTTGTCCTCGGGCAGGAGCGAAGCGTGGTATTCGGTGGCGCCGACCGCCGCGGCCACCGTTTTCGCCACCCGGTCGTTATCGCCCGTAAGCATGACGATCTTCCGGACTCTGAGCGCCTTGAGGCGCGCTATCGCCGTTTTAGCCTTCGGCCGGATTTCGTCGGCGGTCGCGATGAACCCGGCGAATTTCCCGTCTGCGGCGATGAGCGTAACGGTATCGCCCATCTCCTCGGCCCGGTGGGCGGCAGCGATTTGGTCGTCCTTGATCTCGATGCCGCTTTCGGTGAGGAATTCTTCCTTGCCGGCGACCACCTTATGGCCGCCGCTCTCCGTCTTTATCCCCTTGCCCGGCGTCTCCAGGAACTTTTCCGGCTCCCTAAAAGCTATCTTCCTTTCGCCCACATACCTTACGATAGAACGCGCTACCGGGTGCTCGGAAACGCTTTCGGACGATCCGGCATAGCGTAAAAGCTCATCACGTGAAAATCCGGCGGCGGGAACGGCCTCCCGGACGGCCAGTTTGCCGCGCGTTACCGTTCCGGTCTTATCGAGGACGAAAGTTCGCGCTTTGGCGACACCTTCGAGGTAAGTGCCTCCTTTCACGATGACGCCCCGGCGGGCGGCGTAACCGATCGCCGCCAAAAACGCAAGCGGGATCGCCACTGCGATATCGTCGGCGCAAGCGACGAGGAGCAACGCGAGCAAAAGATTCAGGTCGCGGGTCACAACGAAAACTGCGATCGATCCGATGAGCGTCAGGCCTATGTACCAAGCGGCGAATTTGTCAGCGACACCCCGGATGCTAACCTTTTCGCCCTGGGCACTCTCGACGAGGCCGACTATCTTCTGAAGGGTGGTATTTCCGCCGACCCGCGTCGCTTTTACGATAAGCGAACCGGAAATGGCGAGAGTGGAGGAAAGGACCTCGTCGCCCGCTTTTTTCTCGACCGGCAGGGATTCGCCAGTGAGAGACGACTGATCGATGCTCGCCGCTCCTTCGGTCACGAGGCCGTCGACCGCCAGGCGATCGCCGGACTCGATGGCCACGAGATCGCCGACCGCCACCTGCCTTTCCGGAATCTTGACGATCCTGCCGTCGCGCTTGACCTTAACGGTTTCCGGACGGAGCTTCAAAAGGCTCTTGATGGCGGCGCGAGCCCTGTCCGAAGTGTAATAGCCGAAGAGGCGAGCCGAAGTGAGCATGAGGTTTATGAAAACTGCCGAAGCCCACTCGCTGGTCGCGAGCGACGCGACAAGAGCGATACTTGCGAGGAGATCCACCGAAATTTTCCGGTTCTTGAGCGACGCAAAGGCGCTCAAGATAACCGGTATGGTTCCGATCAAGGAAACAATAAAAAGGATGTCGCCGTCCGTTGCGGACGGCAAAACGGCCGCATAGTGGGCGGCGAGGACGAGCAGCAACAGCGCCAAAAGGTATTTATCCAGCTTCCGCATCATTCCGTCGTCGCTCCGTCAAAATGTTCCTCCTGCGCGTCCGCCTCGGCCTTGGTCTTGTGGACCGTGCCATCCTTGTGATTCGGCGGAGAATAGACCGCGTAGAGCTTGAACGGTTCGGTCACGCTCGTGTTCACGAAATTGTGGCGCGTGCCGGCCGGCACGACGATGGCGAACCCGGCCGAGATCGGCGTTTCGACGCCGTTCAATACCGCCTTCCCTTCGCCCGATTCTATCCTCAAAAACTGGTCCAGGCCGTGGACCTCCTCTCCTATCTCGCCCTTGGGCGGGATGGACATTACGACGAGCTGGCTGTAACGGGCGGTGTAAAGCACCTGCCGGAAATAGCCGTTCTCTTCCGTCGCTTTTTCGATGTTAACGATGAATCCTTTCATAAATATTTTTCTCTCCCGACCTTTTCATGAAATTATACCATCTGAAACGAGCAAGGCCGTTCCAGATTCGGAACGGCCCGCGATGAAATCGTTAGAAGTTGTAGGTCAGAGACGCTGAAAGGAGCGGAGTTTTGTCGCGCAAGGAATAATCCCCGCCGATCGTACCACTCACCCTCTTGCCCAGCTTAAAAGCCATGCCACCGCCAGGCAGATTGTTGGGTACGGTCGTTTGAAAATTTAGCAGGGTGTACGCAACGTACACCGGACCGAAATTCAAAGACACGGAGTTATAAGCGAAGGAGAACCGGAGCTTATAACTGGGGTCCCCCGCTGGACCCCCGGAAAGACCCCACCAAGTGGTATAGGTCATTCGAAAAACTAGACAAGCAAAATGCCTGCGGCTAAAAACAGCAATGCGAGCAGCGCGCCACTTATATAAGAGAGCGGTATGTAGCGGTCTTCACCTAACCGCACCCATTTTTTGTACCAGAAGACCGGCCCTTTCGGCCCTTGGAGCATTTCCCCGAAATTCCGACCGTGCCAGTCGAGAACGAACCAAAGCAAGTCCTCCAGCGTCGCTACGCCGATATAAACGGCTATGTAGAAAAAAGCGTTGACCGGCAAAATGAGAGCTTCGAGCACCACTATCAAGGGAATGATGATCCCGAAGAAAACGACGTGGTAGTTCAGATACGGAGCGACCCCGTTCGTCCGGCTCAAAAAATTCGCGAACTTCGTCCCGGGCGCGAACGGCTTCGCGTACCACTTGCTCTTATCCCAACCACTTCCCCATCCCCGGCCCCGTTCGATCGATATTTCGAAAACGGCCAAAACCGTGGAGAGGATCGTGACATCAACGATGTAGTAACCGATCATACTCTTTAGTGAATTTCTCGAACACCGCGGACCAGGAGACCTTCGATTTCAGCTCCAGCGCCCGACCCTGCATCTTTTTGAAAAGGTTCCCATCGTCCAAGAGCCTCGTTACCTTTTCGTAGAAGTCCCGGGCATCTTTCGGCTTTGCCAAAAAACCGTCCACGCCATCCCGCACGAGCGCTCGCGAACCGCCGGCGTTCGCCACGACCGGCACGACGCCCGAGACCATCGCTTCGGCCGTCACGTTCCCGAAAGTCTCCGTGGTGGATGGGAAAAGAAGAATATCGGCCGAAGCGTAAACCCGGTAAAGCTCCTCCTTCTCGACGTAACCCGTGAAGACGGCGCCGGGCATCATCTTCTTAAGTTCGACGCTGGCCGGCCCGCTCCCCGCCACCACCATCTTAAAGTCCCGGCGCGATTTCCTCAGGAGATCGTAAGTTTCGGCGAGCGTCTCAAGATCCTTTTCCCAGGTGAGGCGGCCAACGCACAAAATCATGCGGGAAGCGCCCTGGGTCAGTATCCTCTTGCGCCATTCTTCGGATCGGGCGGCGGGATCGAATTTCTCCGTATCCACGCCCCAACCGATGGTCACGGCGTTCTTAATGCCGTGACGCTCGAGGTCGCCGGTCGTCTCGGGCGACGGCGTCGTGACGAGATCGGCGCGGCCGTATATCTTCCGCAGCAAGAACCATACGAGCGGTTCCAGAAATCCGATGTGATAGTAAGGCAGGTAACGAGCGAAATCGGTGTGATGGGTCGCCACGACCGGTATTCCCCGCTTCTCGGCATATTTGACCGCCGCCCAAGCGCTCGTATCGGGGCTGTGCAAATGGATGATATCAGGAGCGAATTCGTCCAAGGATCTTTTGAAAGCGTACATGCCGGGCAAAGGCAAACGGTAAGCCCGATAAAGCGGAAAGACGACCGACGGTATTTTGATCACCGGGACCGGCACGATCGATGCGTCTTCCACCCACCCCGTGACGACGACGCAGGGCAGCCCCTTCTTTTGAGCCTCGCGGATGAGCGCGAGAAGGACGCGTACGACGCCGTCCTCCTTTCTGATCGATCCGATGAAATAGGCTATCCGGAGCGGTTTAGACATTTTGTTCGCCGTTCTCACCGCCGCTCAATCTGGCTTTTCTTTTTTTGTAAAGGCGCCGCGCGTAAAAGAACAAAGCCACGATGACGATGATCGCCAAAAAACCCTGTACTCCTCCGACCTGAATGAGAAACTTGTTCCAACCCGGGCCCAAAAAGTGTCCCAGGATGACGTAACCGCCGCTCCAAAGCACGGCGGAAAGAAGAACCATGGGCAAAAAAACTCCCGGCGGGACGTCCAAGATACCGGCCACGACCGAAGCGTACCCCCTGGCGTACGGTATGAGGCGGCCGAGAAATATCCCCCACCGTCCGCGCTTCGTTAGGATGGCGCGCAGTTTTTCCACTTTAGGCTCGGCAAACTTCAACCAGCGCGGTTTTTTTTCCTCGATGACGTGGCCAAAAATGTAAAATACGGCGTAGAGAACGCTCGTCCCGATGAAGTCGGCTGAAACGCCGACCAGGATTATGAGCGGGAAGGAAAGAACGCCGGTCCAAGAAAGGTAGCCGGCAAAAAGCAGGATAAACTCGTTCGGAACCGGATTGGGCACGCCGAGCTCCTGGATGAATATCAAGGAAAAGACGGCCAAATAACCGTACTTAGTTATGAAAAGCGCCAGTTCGGGCGGCATCTCTCGAATTTTATTCCGATTTCACTTTTTCGGCAAAGCTCTTGGCGATGAGGCGATAGACCAAATAAACGACGATGATGGCGAAACCGAGAAAAAAAGTGGCGTTTCGGGCGCTCACGATGGTACCGCTAAAGTACGTGTAGGCCCGGCCGGCGGAGAAACCCAAAAGCGAGAAGAAGAGCGCCTTGGGAATGGTGATAAGCGTAAGAGCCGTGATGAACTTGCGCCATTTAACCCTCGTCGAGCCGATCAGAATTACTCCCGGAATGGGAATGATGGGCGTCAGTTTGACGAAAAGGAGCGCTTTCCCGACATGGCGGTGCAGGAAGGTATCCAGTCTTTTAAAATGCGCTTCGGTCAGGCCGAAAAAACGGCCGTATTTCTCCGCCACCGGCCGGCCGCCGAAATAACCAATCGCGTAAAGCAAACTGTCCGGTATCAGATCGCCGAAAATGGAGATCAAGACGACGATGGGCAGGCTGAAATAACCGAGGGCGGCGGCGACGCCCGCCGCCGCCGTTACGATCGGTCCCTCGACGAGCGCCGTGAGGAAATACAAAAGATAGCCGTGCGCTATGACCCAACCGACCAAAGCGACGAACGCCGCATCCATATTTCAATTCTATACCCTCAATACCGCGTATCAACCGCGTTCATCCGCAACCGGGTTCATGCGGCACGCCACTTGGCCGGCCTCGCCCTCGCAATGGCTCGGCGCCAAGTACGCCCACGGCCTACCCGAGCCTTATTCACCCAGCTACGGATGAACGCGGAACATCCGAGCCGCACCCGCTTTCGCCAAGAAAACCGTCTCGCAGGCCGAGCGGCCATGGTCCTGCCGATGAGGCAGGGAGCGAAGCCGAGAGCGAGCGCAAATTCCTCGGCGGGGGATTTGATAGCGTGTTTTCGTGCGGGAGCGGGTGCGGCTCTATACGACGAGTTGGTTCTCACGGTTGCGGTATTCCTCCGCCTGTTTCACTATCTTCACCATTGTGCGCAGGGCGCGAACGGGGTACGTACCCGAAGCGGTCTCGTCCGAAAGCATTACCGCATCCGTGCCGTCCCAAACGGCGTTCGCGACGTCCGAAACTTCGGCCCGCGTCGGATGCTGGTGACTGACCATCGAAGTCAGCATTTGCGTTGCTGTAATGGACGGCTTGCCGTGCCAAACGGCGTGACGAATGAGGTTTTTTTGGATGAACGGCAATTTTTCTTCCGGCACTTCGATGCCCAAGTCACCCCGGGCGATCATGATGCCATCCGCGGCTTGAATGATGGCGTCGATGTCCTTCAAAGCCAGGGCTGTTTCTATCTTCGCTATGACGCGCACCTTCCCGCCGACGATCTTCTTGGCCTTCAAGACGTCCTTGGCCGACTGGACAAAAGAGATAGCCACGAGATCGATGCCATACTTCAGGCCGAATTTCACGTCCCGAACGTCCTTTGGAGTCAGCCCGGAAACAGAAAGCTTGGTGTGAGGCACGTTCACGGCCTTCCGTGAATAAAGAACACCCCCTCGAACGACCTCGGAGTATATCCTCGAGCCTTTTACGCGCCTGGCGATAAGTTCCATATCACCGTTCGCGAGAAAGATGGGGTGACCTACCTCGATCTCCTTGGGAAGACGCGGATAGTCGACGAAAACGTCGCCATTGTTTTTCACGGTGTTCAAAACGATCGTTTCCCCTTCTTTGAGAGGCCGGCCTTCTTTCGGCATCTCACCGACGCGGATGCGCGGTCCTTGGAGGTCCTGGAGGATCGCCACGTCCCGTTTCAGGGCGCGGGCCGCTTTACCGAGAAATTTCTTGCGCCGGAAAAATTCTTCCGGCGTGCAGTGCGAGAAATTAAGGCGCGCGATGTCCAGTCCGGCCTCGACGAGTTTGTAGATGATATCGTAAGTGTCCGAAGCCGGACCGAGCGTGGCTATGATCTTCGTATGTAATTTGGTCGGCATATCTTTAATGTACCGATGCGTTTTTTTTCACTCCGATCCCTTTCGGAAATAAAAAAGGCGGTTGGGCCTTTTGCTTGTTTAAAATTTACCATGTCTCACCTCGCAAGTCAAAAAATTCCCGCCACTAAGGGCGGGGAATGTCGCAACGAACGTCTGCTTCAATTTTCGATCATCACGATGCTTTTTTCCAAGAGCCTGATCCTTTTAAGGAACTGACCGAGGGATTCGGGGCTGCCGTGGAAAACGGCATACCCACCCACTTCACCTCCTTCGTGTATCTTTCCATGAACGCCGTCCACGACGAGCAGGCCGGCGGTCCCTTCGACCAAAAAACTGTCCAAACTGTTGAAGCACCGGCTGGAAGAAAACACGGTGATGCTATCTTTCATGACGAAGACGTTACCGAGCGGCGGTTCGGCTTTCTTTTCCATTTTGTATCTCCTTTCGTTCTCACCCGCGAAATTAGACTGTTTTCAAAGAAAATTACACTTACAAAGTAATGCCGAAGGCAGGCGGCGTCAATCGCCGACCCGCGCCATGGCGCGAGTGTGCTCGGTGTGGAGCCATTCGCGCTTGTAATAAGTGAAGAGGCCGATCCAAGCGAGAATGAGCCAGCTCCACTGGAAAAATGGCGAAAGGAAAATGTGGCGCAAAACGTATTTGGAGCCGCCGTCCATAACGACCGCGATCACGGGCATAATGATGGAGATCGCAGCGTACTGTGTGAGCCACACCGCTTCCCAAGCAGAGCTGAAAAGCAGCCGACCGAGAACCGGATCGAAAACCGACCTTCGAAGGTCCGTGAGAAAGACGACCGCCATCAGGGTCGTCACTATCATGTAGATCGGCGAGAAGAGTTGAAGGACGGCGTCCAGGGCCACAACGTCGCCGCGGCGCACTCCGCGCCAGAAAAGTTTCGGCATGTACCTGAGAGCCACCGTAAACTGACCGCGGACCCACCTCAAACGCTGGCGCCAAGATTGGCCGAAGGTCAGGGGTTTCTCGTCGTAAACGATGGCATCGTGGGCCCAATACGTCTTGATACCGTGGGTCAGGGCTTTCATCGTGAACTCCAAGTCCTCGGTCAAACTGGTCGAGCCCCAACCGATGTCGCGGAGGACTTCCGTCGCGATGCACATTCCCGTTCCACCCAAAGCGGCCGAAAGGCCGAGATTGTGCTTGGCGAGGTAGTAAAAACGGTTGGCGACCCAGATGGACATGGCGAAAACCGAGGTCACCCAAGTATCATCGGGATTTTTGACGTCCATCCTCCCCTGGATGATACGGTGCCCCAGGGCCAGCTCCGTATTCATTACTTTAAGAAAATCACCTTTGACCAAATTGTCCGCATCCACTACGCAAACGGCATCGTAAGGGATGCCGCTCTTTAAAACGGCGTTGAACCCGTACTCCAGGGCGTATCCCTTGCCGCTCTTTTCCTTGTTTTCCCGAACGATAACTTTAGCGCCGCGGTCGCGGGCCAAAGCGGCCGTCCCGTCGGTGCAATTGTCGGCGATGACATAAACATCGAAAAACCTCCGGGGATAATCCAATTCCCAAAGCGAGTTGATGAGGTGGCCGACCACTTTCTCCTCGTTGTGGGCCGGAACGAACACGGCGAAACGCGCTTTCGGGGCGAAAAGCTGCCTCGAACGCAGTTTACGGAATCCCGCAAGCGGAACAATGAATATATAAACGGTGAAAATGACCAAGAACCACTCCAGGACATCAATGAACGCCGCAAATGGGTTTACCGAGGAAAGGAGGTGCATTGCGTCTCACTTTAACCCGGCAGCGAGAAAGCGGCAACCCCGCCCGGACTCGAGAGCGGAACGAGAAGTATTTTATCGGTCAGAGAAAGCCCGGCTTCGGCGTTCCAAATCTCGCCCGGCGCCTTGCCTTGCCACAGGACCTTCCCGGAAAGCTGCCCCAAGGCGAAAACATCCCCTTCCGCGTTAGCCGCAAAGACGATGCTCCGACTGATGACCGGGGAGGCGACTACCGTACCCTGAACGTCGGTTTGCCAAATAACAATGCCGGAACCGGCATCCAACGCCGCGAGACGGCCCTCGGCCGGCGACTGGTAGTGTTCCGGCCAGGTCAACGTCGCCTTCGGAACGTCCATTGTTCCCACGAAGATGTTGCCGGCGCTCACGGCCGCCGAAGCCATGATGAGCGTCGTGGCGTCGGGCGAAGCGAGATCTCTTTGCCATATCAGTTTTCCGGTTTGCGCGTCCAAGAGATAATATCGGCCATCCTTGTTCCCCGCTCCGACGGCGAGAGTTCCGTCGCTCAATGTCGAAACATTGGGCGGGGCGAGAAAGTCGAAATCGTTCTCGTCGTGAGCG
>CAYRVA010000009.1:0-11469 GCA_964427645.1 uncultured Candidatus Saccharibacteria bacterium
GAAATCGGCGTGGCCGGGGGTGTCGACGATGTTTATCTTCGTGCCCTTATAGTGGACCGTGGCGTTCTTAGAAAAGATGGTAATGCCGCGTTCGCGCTCAAGTTCGTTCGAGTCCATGATAAGCTCCTGGGGCGCGTCGCCTTTGAGCTTGAACCCTTCGGATTGCTTCAAAAGCGAATCGACCAAGGTGGTCTTTCCATGGTCTACGTGAGCGATGATGGCAATGTTTCTAATATTTTTTTCCATAAAGTTTATCGCTCACGTAGACGGGGAAAGGGTCGGAAAACCGGAAGGTTTTCCGCTGTGGAGGTACTGGAACCGCAAGGTGTCAGGGAGCCCTGAGCCGCCGTGGCAAGGTGAAGGGCGACGTCTACCTGCGCGATGATGGCGATGTTTCTGATGTTTTTCTTTCCCATATACCAAAATGGTCCTCGGCGGACCATAGATTCGCAACTCATTAAATCAAAAATGCCTTATTTAGTCAAAAAAATTGGGCCCGCTGCGGATACGGGCCCTTAGATAACGATATCGTGACGCGATTCGGGGTTCTTGAAAAAGTTGAGAACGCGCTGTGCCGCCGACTCGATGTCCTTGTAGGGCGAATCCGGTTCGGGCGCGAACGTCAGTTTTATCGTGCGGCCGTCCCACGCTTTGTCGACTTGGATTTTCGAGATGTCCAATGAACCGAATTCCGGCACGTGGAATTTCCTGGCGATAACCTCTCCTATCTGACGGGCCAACGTCTGCGGCGAGTGCCGTGCGTTTCCTGAACCCAAGATCCTCTCCACCTGGTCGCGCGTGACGGTTATGGTGACCATGATATGTCCTTCCTGTTTGTTAGTGTTCTGCCTGCCCCGATTATAACAGGTTTTGGTATAATAAGGGCAACATGTTCCTTGCGCCGATCCGGAGGAAATTGGCGGGGATCGGTATCTTTTCGCTTTTGACGGCGCTGCTGCTGCCTCTTTCGGTTTCGGCTCATGAGGCCTACGTCCTCACGTCGGGGCAGTTCCAGGCCGGTTTGGCGACGAACACGACCGATCCTTTCGCTCCTCTCGTCGATCCGACCCATCTGCCGACATTTCTTCTCACGGCTGCGTTGGTCATCCTGTCTTACGTCCTCGTTTTTCTTTGGTCGGCCTCTAAGCCGGCTGAAATACTGGATCGCTTGATCCGCAAGGCTGGGACAATCGGGCCTCTCATCATCCGCCTCGCCATCAGTTCCTCGTTTATTTACGCCGCAATGAGCAATTCCATCTTGGGGCCGGAACTCCAACTCCAAGCGTTGCCGCTCGGCGCCGCCGTCCGCTTCCTTCTTTTTCTCTGCGGGCTGATGATCCTTTTCGGGATTTTCATCGAGTTCGCGGCGCTCGTCGCCTTGGCACTCTTCGCTTATGCAACGACCGTCTTCGGATTGTATATGTTCACTTACGCGAACTACTTCGGCGAGATAATCGTCCTTTTGCTTTTCGGTTCCCGCCATTGGTCTTTCGATCGCCTGTTCTTCGGAGCCAAGCTATGGTTCCAAAAAATGAGGCGTTTCGACTGGCTTGAGGTGCCGATCGTCCGCGTCCTTTATGGAGTCGCCCTCATTTACGCCGGTTATACCATAAAGTTCGCTCACCAGATCCTGACCGTCCAGGTCTATAACGAATACCACTTGGTCGATTTTTTCCACGCGAGCGCAACCTACATTGCGGCCGGCGCCGGCCTCGCCGAGATCCTGATCGGTTTTTTCATCATTCTCGGTTTCAATATGCGCTGGACGGTCTTGATCTCCCTCTTTTTTATCACCCTTTCCATCCTATATTTCCGCGAGCTCCTTTGGCCGCATTTCATGCTCTACGGTATTTCCTTTTCGCTTCTCATCAACTCCGGCGACCGCTGGACGCTCGATTCGCGCATCGTGCCGGGGTTGCGCAAGCTTTTCAAACGTAAGCCCATCACTGCATGAAAAAGCCGGTCAACAAATGGCTATCGTTGATCCCGCTCGCTTGCGTCATCGCCGGGGCGGTCTATTTCTACGATCAGGCGCGGACCGAGGCCGTCTTTTTGGGATTGCCGACCATACCCTGTTTCGATCCGACGCAACCGGTGGTCCAGAGCTATTCCTTGCGCATCGGGATCACGGTTGACGGCAGCGCCTCCGCTTTCGCCGTCGATCGGCCACGATCCCGGCAAATGTTTGCGGGTCGTCCACACGAACGACGGGAGCGGTTTGGTGTACGTTGAGACGAACGACGATGTCCAGTACACTCTCGGAAATTTCTTCCAGGCTTGGCGGAAAACGTTCGATGCTTCCCAGTTCGCCGAATATCCCGTGACGGGTGGTCACACTCTTCGGATCGACGTTAACGGCATGCCGATCGGGACGTTCGCGGATACGCCCCTTGCTCCGAGTTCTTCCATCAGCATTGTTTATCAATGATTCGAAGACTTGATTTTTAGCGGTTTTAGATGTACAATACTGTTGCTATGGAAATGGGAAAACCAGAAATTCTGAGGAATCCTCAATCCGTTGAGACGGAAAAAGACAAACCGTTTGCGGAAACGGTTGCCGACAAGTTTTTCGAGGTGTTCAAGACCACCTACGATAAGCAGATCAAAAATAAAAAAGAGTACGGTTGGGTCAAGAACGATTTTGTCGGTCAAATGAAAAAAACCCTTGATGACGTTGAGGCCGTAAACGGCCCGGAGGAGGCCAAGAAGGTCGCCAAATACGTATTCACCGACTTGAGCTTGGGTCTCAACCGTATTTTTCCCGACAAGGGAATGGAAGCGGAGCTTAAGACCGAGACCGGCCAGTATCTCTTGGATCAAGAATACATCGATCCGGAAGATATCGCCGAAATAACTGAAATTATAAATAATCAGCCTGACGCGCAAGAAAACGGCCCCGCCGCAGCGCCCGGTGGTAACTGATCGCAAAGCGGTGCGCCTCATCCCTCACTCGGATGAGCGTTTTTTTATCGGTGAAGTCCGGCAGTTTGCCGATGAGGTCGTTCCTTTTCCTCTTGGGTCCTTTAGCGATACCGATAACCGGAACGGCGCGGCCGCTTTCGGTCACTATCGCTTTCACCGCACTTACCTGCCCCCGGCCGCCGTCGATGAGCATGAGGTCGGGAAGGGGCCAGCCGGGATGTTTCAGCCGGCGTTCGATGACTTCTTGAAGCATGGCGAAGTCGTCTTGACCCGTGACGGTCTTTATCCTGAACTTCCGGTATTCGCTCTTGGCCGGTTCGTTGTTCACGAATACAACCATTGAGCCGACGGCATTCGTCCCGGAAATGTTCGATATATCGTACCCTTCTATCCGCTTGGTGGTTCGGTATTCTCTATTCCCTATTCTGTCTTCTCCAATCAGGGCCACGTCTTGGATGTGCTGCAGGGCGAATAACTTACGCTTCAATTCTCCCGCTTTTTCGTATTCGAGCGACCGGCTCGCGGCCGTCATTTCCTTTTTCAATTTGGCGATTATTTTTTTCTTCTTGCCTTCAAGGAAAAGTTTCAGGTTTCTGACGTTTTCCAGGTATTCCACCCGGCTGAACTTGCCGATGCAGGTGCCGGGGCAAAGGCCGATCTGATAGTCGAAGCAGGGCCGCTTCATGAGCTTATTGGTCTCATGCGTGCTGAACGGGAATATCCGGCGGAGGATCTTGAGCGCCTCCCGGGCTTGGGCGGCCGAGGTGAACGGACCGTAACGTTTTCCCTTTGGCCTGTCTTTCCCGCGCACCAAAAGGACTCGGGGGAACATTTCTTTCTCGATCTCGATGTAAAGGAAGCTTTTGTCGTCCTTCTCGCGAATGTTGAAGAACGGCTGGTATTTCTTGGTCAGCTCGGCTTCGAGGACGAGTGCTTCAATGGCGGTGTCGGTGTTTTTGTGATCGATCTTCGCTATGCGGCGTACCAAGCCCTCGATCCGGCTGTCGTGGGGGCGTAAAAAGTAGCTTGAGACCCGGCGTTTCAAATTGACCGCCTTGCCGATGTAGATCACCTCCCCGGCGCCGTCCCTCATTATGTAAACACCCGGCGTATCCGGGAGTTTGGCGTACAGATTTTTCATCTCGGCGTATTTTTACTCTTCCTCGAAAAGGAAGTCCAGGAACTTTTGGAAGCCGGTGCGTTTCGGCGCCGGGTAGCCGGTTGCTTGTCTGATCCGCCTCGTATAGCGGGTCGCTTCGTTCTCGCCGGAAGAGATTATCGCTTGGGCCGAACCGAAGTCCATGATGGTGTAGTCTTCGATGAGCGGCCGCATCACCAGGTCGGCCTTTTTCAGGGTTTCGCGGGACATTTGGAATTCGAGAGCCGAGATCGTGTCGACGATCGCCGTTTTGAGCCCCCGGAGAGTCATTGTGTCTTTGGTGATGTCGGGCCAGCGTTTCGAAACGTCGACGGCGATGACATAATCGGCGCCCATGGCGCGCACGATATCGGCCGGTACCGGATCGCTCCACCCCCCGTCGACCAGTATCTGGCCGTTCAGGGTGACCGGCGGCAAAACGGTCGGTATGGCGGCGCTCGCCCGGATGGCCTTGACGATATCGCCGCGGTCGATCACGACTTCGAGTCCGGTCGAAGCGTCCGTCGCCACGGCCCGGAACGGGATCCGGCAATCTTCTATTTTCGTCCCCGCCACGAATTTTTCCAGGATCTGCTCGACCGGATGCTTCGATTTGAAAAGCAGTCCGTCCTGATGTTTGGCGATCTTGCGTATCGAAAGGACGTCTTTTTCTCGGACAGCGTCGAACGTCTTTTCGAGAAAATCGAGATCGCCGGTCGCGGCGTAAAGGCCACCGACCAAGGCTCCCATCGACGTTCCCGCAATATAATCGATCTTGAAGCCGGCGGTGGTGAGGACCTTGATTACGCCGATATGGGCCAGGCCGCGCGCCCCGCCGCCGCCCAAAGCCAAGCCGATGGTTTTCCTCTTCATCGCTTTCATTTTAATACTTTTTTGAGATAAGCGCCCGTGAAACTTCCCGCTTTCTTCGAAATGTCCTCCGGCGTGCCGGTACCGATGATGCGACCACCTTTTTCCCCACCTTCGGGTCCGAGGTCGATCACCCAGTCGGCCGTTTTTATGACGTCCAGGTTGTGCTCGATGACGACCACGGTATTGCCGCGGTCTACCAGGCGGTTCAGAACGTCCAAGAGGTTCTGGACGTCGGCGAAGTGAAGGCCGGTCGTCGGTTCGTCGAGGAGATAGATCGTTTTCCGGGTATCCCGTTTCCCGAGTTCGGACGCGAGCTTGATGCGCTGGGCCTCGCCGCCCGAAAGCGTCGTGGCCGACTGGCCGAGTTCGATGTAGCCCAAACCGACCTCGTCAAGGATCTTCAGCCGGTCGTAGAGCCAAGGAATGTCCTCGAAGAACTTGGTCGCTTCTTCGATGGTCATTTTCAAGACCTCATAGATATTCTTGCCCTGGTATTTCACTTCGAGGGTTTCGCGGTCGAAGCGTTTGCCGTGGCAGACCTCGCATTCGACGTAGACCGTCGGCAGGAAGTGCATTTCGATGGCGATGAGACCGTGCCCTTCGCAGTTCTCGCACCGGCCGCCCTTAACGTTGAAGCTGAATCGCCCGGCCTTCCAGCCGCGGACGCGGGCGTCGTCCGTCGCGGCGAAGAGGTCGCGAATGAACGTCCACGCCCCGACGTACGTCGCCGGGTTCGAGCGCGGCGTCCGGCCGATCGGCGACTGGTCGATGTTAATGACGCGGTTAACGTATTCGAGGCCGGAGATGTTCTCGTAAGTTCCCGTTTTGTAGTGCGTTCCGTTGAATTTGTTCGAAAGAGCCTTGTAGAGAACATCGTAAACGAGCGTGCTTTTGCCGGAGCCGGAAACGCCGGTCACGGCGACGAAGCGGCGGAGAGGTATTTCAAGGTCCAGGCCTTTCAGGTTGTTGGCGTTCACCTTCGTCAGGCGCAGTTTTTCGTGGTGGCGGCCGACGCTGCGGCGTTCCTTGGGCACGGCGATGAAACGCTTGTCCCGCAGATACTCCAGGGTGAGCGAATTCTGTTTCTTATCGCCGATGATCTCCGGCATCGGCCCTTCGGCGATAATGTGGCCGCCGTGGACGCCGGCCCCCGGACCGATGTCCACCAGGTGGTCGGCGCTCCTAATGGTCTCCTCGTCGTGTTCGACGACGAGGATGGTGTTCCCGAGGTCGCGCAGATCGAGAAGCGTCTTGATGAGCTTTTCATTGTCGCGCTGATGCAGCCCGATCGTCGGCTCGTCCAGGATGTAGAGCGTACCCACGAGACGGGAGCCGATCTGCGAGGCAAGGCGGATGCGCTGGGATTCTCCGCCCGAGAGCGTCCCCGCTTTGCGGCCCAGGGTGAGATATTCGAGGCCGACGTCAACCATGAACTGCAGGCGGCTTTCTATCTCTCTCAAGGGTACCTCGGCTATCGCGTGCAGGCTCTTTTGCTTCACGAGCTTGGTTTCGAGTTTGGTGAAAAACTCCGCAGCGTCGCTGATCGACATATCCACCACTTCGCTGATATTTCTGCCGTCGATGAGGACGTTCAAGACTTCCGGTTTCAGGCGCTTTCCGAGGCAGACCGGGCATATTTTATCTGACCAAATGTCCTCGATTCCGAGTCCGTGGCAGGCCTCGCAGGCGCCGAAGGGGCTGTTGAACGAAAATAGGCGCGGTTCGATTTCCGGAAAGGAAAAACCGTCCGCCGGGCAGGTGAACTTGGCTGAAAGCGACGTTTCCCTGTCCGTAATGAGGGTTACGACGTCATGGCCGTACTTGAGGCCGGTCTCGATGGCCTCGGCGAGGCGGGCCCGGTTGTCTTTTTGCGCGAAGTCCACGCCGGCCGGAAGCCGGTCCACCACCAGTTCGATCGTGTGTTGCTTATAACGCGAAAGATCGATGCGTTCCCTCAAGCTCATGAACTTTCCGTCTATCCGCACCTCCGAGAACCCGGCGTTCAGGAAATCGTAGAGCATTTGGTAATATTCCCCTTTCCGGCCGCGGACGACGGGGGCGAGAACGACGAGGTTCCGTTTTTCCGCGTTCTCGTTCGAAATTTGGATCGCGACGTCCACTATCTCGTCGTTCGTCATTTTTTTGATCTCCCGGCCGCAGATGGGGCAAAAGGGTTTGCCGACGCGCGCAAAAAGAACGCGGAGGTAATCGTAGATCTCCGTGATGGTTGCGACGGTCGAGCGCGGATTGGCGCTGTGATGCTTCTGATCTATCGAGATGGCGGGCGACAACCCTTCGATCTCGTCGACGTCCGGCTTGTCCAGGCGCCCTAAAAACTGCCGGGCATAGGCGGAAAGCGATTCGATGTATCGCCTTTGGCCTTCGGCGAATATGGTATCGAAGGCCAAGGAAGACTTACCGGAACCGGAAAGACCGGTAAAAACGGTCATTTTGTCCCGCGGAATCTCCAAACTTATATTCTTTAGATTATGCTCTCTCGCACCCTTAATAATGATCTTGTTTTTCATGATTTTACTTGCCCCGTCACCAAACAAGCACTCTTTTGTCACTTCGGCGGTAGCCGCGCAAGTGCAGTGCTTGTTTCGGTGCGGGGTCTTTCATACGAAAATGTCCCCTCGGTTCTCCATCCTAGGGGGTACGAACGCAGTCTATGCCCAAAATGGTTTTTAGTCAAAAAAATGCACCCGGCACAGAGCACTGCAAATTTGCAATGTTATGCCGGGCGGCCCGCGATTAAAATCGACGCCATCGGGTTTCCGATGATGTTCAAATATTAGCACACTATATGATTTTTGTCAAACCATTGGAAATAAGGAGGTTCAACCTCCTTACTTTTCCTTCAAAGCCGGCTTAAATTCAGCGTTTTTTCGACCCACCGGTATCCCCGCTTGGATCTTTTAACGGCCAGTCGTTTGTATTTTACGAGATCGTCCCAGACCTTGTTTTTCACGCTATCCAGGGCCGCGAACAGGTTCAGGTTGCGGTTTTCGGCCCGGAAGATCTTCCCCGGCAGGCCGATGATATTCAGGGCCGCCTGGAAAACGTCGCCGTTTTTGTGGTGCTTGGTCGTGCGACCGACCTCGACGTAAGCCAGGAGGTCGCCGTGGGCTTCAAAACGCTTTAACGGCTTGCTCAAGGCGCCGATCTTCCGCTCCACCCTTTCTTTTATCGCCGGGGTAAGGGCGAAACCATTGCATTCCAAGTGGATCTTCATATCTCTTAATACGACCCACTCCGGGTATGGGTGCGCTACTTTTTCTTGAGTTGTTTGTTCAGGGTGATAATCTCGTCCCTCAAAATAGCCGCCAGCTCGAAATCCAGAGCCGCCGCCGCCTCTTTCATCTCCTTTTGTTTCTCTTTGACGAGCGTTTCGAGGGATTTCTTTGATTTTGGTAATGGCTTGGTCTCGAGGCTCAATATCTCCTCTGTCGGCAGGATATCCTTTATTTCCTTGACGATAGTCCTCGGGACAATGCCGTGCTTTCGGTTATAGGCGACCTGGATTTCGCGGCGGCGTTCCGTTTCCCCCACCGCCCGCTTGATGGAGCCGGTTATCTGATCGGCGTATATCAAAACTTCGCCCTCGGCGTTCCGGGCTGCCCGGCCGATCGTTTGGATAAGGGATGTTGCGCTCCTTAGGAACCCTTCTTTGTCGGCATCCAAGATGGCCACGAGCGACACCTCCGGAAGGTCCAAGCCTTCCCGCAGGAGATTGACGCCCACAAGGACGTCTATGCCGCCTTTCTGGGCCCCCCTGCGGAGACTCGTTAGGATCTTTATACGGTCGAGCGTTTCCACGTCGCTGTGAAGGTAGGTCACTTTTATCTTCTTTTCTTCGAGATAGGCGCTTAGGTCTTCGGCCATGCGTTTTGTAAGCGTCGTAACGAGCACCCGCTCGCTCTTTCCAACCCGCTCTTCTATGCGCGGTATGAGATCATCGATTTGGCCCGCGACCGGTCGGATCACGATCTTGGGGTCTACGAGGCCGGTCGGGCGAATGATCTGCTCGACGATTTGGGAGCTGACCTTACGCTCGAATTCGGCCGGCGTGGCCGACGTAAAGATGGTGGCTCCGGTCTTTTCCGTGAACTCATTAGAGCGCAATGGGCGGTTATCGGCCGCCGAAGGCAGGCGGAACCCGTATTCGATGAGGGTCTTTTTGCGCGAAGCGTCGCCTTCGTACATGCCTTGGATTTGCGGGACGGTGACGTGCGATTCGTCGATGATGGTCAAAAAGTCGCCTTTGAAGTAATCCAAGAGCGTCTCCGGCGGTTCGCCCGCGCTCCGGCCGGAAAGGATGCGGGAATAGTTTTCAATGCCGTGGCAGTAGCCCACCTCTCTCATCATGGCCATGTCGGCTTTGGTCCGGCGTTCCAAGCGCTCGGCCTCGATGAACTTTTTTTCCTTCTCGAACTTTTTGAGGCGCGTTTTCATCTCGGCCTCGATCTCTTTGAGCGCCCGAGCGCGGTCTTCGGGCGGTGTGATAAAGTGTTTAGCCGGAGCGATGTATATCTCGGGCAGGGTCGGCGTAATGCCCGGCCGGAAACCCTCGACGGGGTTCACCTCGTAGATATTTTCGATGGCGCCGTTTTTGACGGCAAAATTGTAGATGACCTCCCGGTCGGGCGGCATGATCTCCCAGTTGTCCCCCCGGACGCGGAAGGTGCCACGCTTGAGATCGGCCGTCGTGCGGTTGAACTGGAGTTCGACGAGTTTTTTTATGAACTTTTCCCGGCTCAGTTTGTCCCCCGGCCGGAAGTGGAAAATGTTTTGGGCATAAACCTCCGGCGCGCCTAGGCCGTAGATACAGGAGACCGAAGCGACGACGATGACGTCCTTCCGCGTTAAAAGCGCCGTCGTCGCGGCGTGGCGAAGCTTGTCTATCTCGTCGTTCACCATCGATTCTTTCTCGATGTAGGTGTCCGAGGCGGGCATATAAGCCTCCGGCTGGTAGTAGTCGTAATAGGAAACGAAATAGTTCACGCTGTTATGAGGAAAAAGCTCGCGGAATTCGTTCGTGAGCTGAGCGGCCAGGGTTTTATTGTGGGCGATGACGAGAGTGGGTTTTTGGGTGCGTTCGATGACGTTCGCCATTGTGAACGTCTTGCCGGAACCGGTGACACCCATAAGCGTCTGATAGCGGTAGCCCTTTTCGAGGCCCGCCGCAAGTTTCTCGATGGCCTGCGGTTGGTCGCCAGCCGGCTTGTTTTTGGATTCTATCTTAAATACAGGCATAGGAATTGCCCTTAGCTCTCCTCACTAAGGGTCATGGAAGGAGTTTAGTTTATCCGTCGGATTACTTCAAGAATTCGGCCAACTTCGTCTTGTCCACAAAATCCGGGCCATATTGTTTGGTTAATGTTTCAATGGCGTATTTGATAGTTTTCAAAACAAAATCAGCTTCCCTAAAATGGGATGGTTGTTTGAGGAGCTCGTGATAGATGCGGACGTTAGCGGCTAACTGTATTCCGGTTTTGTTCAGTTTATCGGCTATCTCGTCCACTTTCATTAAGTCGCCGTGCTGCGCTTTCACGTTGTTGATGATGAGATCGTAGAAGTTCTTGGCGAAATAATCGTTACCACTCGCACCAACCATATTCATGTGCATATTTAACCCGATTGGCACAGCGTCTTTATCATAAGTGAAAATTGCTTGCCCAGAAATTTCAGGGGTCTTTATTCCAATGGTTGCCGGCGGCACAGGATGTTCTATTTCTAATATCGGATTGCCGGCCGGATGGTCGGGATGGGTCGGGATGATCGGCGGATGGTCCGGATAGCCCATCACGTTCTCATGGCCGGCGACCGGCTGACCGAACTCTTCCTGGACCCAGTGTCCCGGCTTGGCCGACATGTCGAGCGGGTTGACTTGTTTCCCGAAGGGTTCCATGGTCAGTTTGTGCGCTTTCAAAGCGTCTTCGATTGGGTGTTCTGATCCGAGCGGCACCGGTTCGACCGGCTTCGGGAAAGAACCGCCGAATTTTTCGTCCAGCTTCGCATTGATCAGATCATGAGCGTCGCCGATACCGCGGCCGCTCGCCGGCGTTATTTCGAAATGACCGGTACCGCCGCTCTGGCCGGGAACGTAGTTGACCACGTCACCCTTGTGGACCAGCCAGGCATCTGGGATGTGGACTGGTCCGTGCGACGTGTGCACGATCGACTCTGGATTTGCCCAGGCCGCTTTGAACTCGCTTTCGTTAAGGCCGATGGACTTGGCCGCTTCCCAAGCCGAACCGTGTTCGGGTATAACCGCCGAGTAATCGACGTGAGCGGCTTCCGGTATCGGCACAGCTATCCCGCGATCGATCGTACTTCCGGGAGCGCTCGGATTGGGCTGGTTTTCCGCGGCGAATATTCTTTTATATTCTTCTTGGTTAAACGTTTTGTCCTTGCCGACGATATGTTCGATGCCTTTGAATCCGGAGAGCATGTCGCGGACCGCCCAACCGGCGATGGCGAAGCCGGCTGCCATGGCCGCGCCCTTCAAGGTAGACATATTGATGTGCCGGCTC